>JAFGJA010000584.1 GCA_016929355.1 Anaerolineae bacterium
GGACCGGAAGAAGTACCGATCCCGATCCCGTCGCTGAAAAAATTAACCGGCGCGATTGGTCTGTCGCTGATTGTGTGGCAGCGTGCGACAAAGTTGACCAAACGCGGAATAACGGTTACAGTGGCGGCGGGTGAGGCGGACATTCCGGCGGATCAACCCGTCATCCGGTTTGATCGCAGCGCCACACCCTTACCCCAACCCGGCGATGCCTTACCGGTGTTGGGCGATGTCGCTAAAGGCAATCTGGCGCGGATCGATATGACATGGCCGGATCGGATCGTGATCACCGCACAAACGATCCTGGTCACAATTGAGATGTTACCCGATCCGACCATTGTCGCAGTGGTAGAGTTGGTTAAACAGGAAGCGCAACAGTCCATGCAGCAGCCGCGAGGGGGCGACGCATGAATCAAACAGACTTGGTACTCAAGCTGAACGAATTTTTCAACATCCAGGCGTTTAACGAACGCGATCTATGGACGAGTATCCTGCCAGCCCCCGCGATCAGTGCCTATGAACGATTCGGCGAAACCGAATTTGTTCAGGGCGGTTGGAACGGGCTGATGCTCAAAAGTTCCGAAGAAATTGATCGCGTCTATATGATCGTATTTCCCGATCAGCCGGTGCTGGATACGATTCTGGCGCTGGAACTGGAACGCGAAGCCCCCGGCTCGATGATCTTTGCCCACCACCCCGCCGATTTTGAAGAAGCTGGACGCGGCTTTGTCGGGATCAAAGAAACACAGCTTGAGGAACTCCGCGAACACAACATCAACTACTACTGCTGCCATGCTCCGCTCGACTGTCATCCCGAAGTCAGCACCGTGATCGCGTTGGCGAAAGCGTTAAAATTGATGGATTGGGAACTATTTTCCCCTCATCACGGCGGAATGGAAGGCGTACATGGCCGGATCACCGGCATGGGTTTCGGTGGATTTGCCCAACACCTCGCCACAGTCACCGATCTGCCATATATCCAATACAATCAGGTGCGGCACAACGGCCAACCCGTTGAACATATCGCGGTTATTCCCGGCGGTGGTGACGATCCGAAACATCTGCAAGAGGCGCTAGATTTGGGCTGCGATACGTATGTGACCGGGCATTGGTGGCTGATCGGCAATTATGACTATGCCGCCAAACAACGCGAATTCATGCGCGAATTAGTCCCGCAACTGCCCATGAATTTGATCGGCACGTCGCATTACACCAGCGAAATGGTTGTGCTGCGCGATCAGATGCCAACCTGGTTCCGCAATGCCGGCATTGAGGCGCGCTTCATCAAACAACCTGATCCCTGGCGGTAGGAAAAAACAGCGCCATCTGTCAGGGCGCATTTTCGAAGAGGGCTAATCCATCCAACGTGACGAGTGTCAAATAGCCCCCGGTAAACGTCACCGTATCATCGGATTGCACATCCAATTTGCGCGTGGAGGCTGTGCCGTTAACGCCCCCATCATAAAGCGGCACTTGCGCAATCAGCCGCCCATCCCCTGTATCATACGCCAACAACTGCCCATCCGTTGAGAGCACATACAGCAACCGCCCGCCGCCAATGCCGAGATATGGCGAGTGACGATAACTGCCGGGCATATACGCGATCCATTGCAGCGCGCCATCCAACGTATGAGCATACAGCGCAAAGCCTTCGCCGGGATAAAGATAGAGCGTACCGGAATCCGCATAAAGCAGTTCCGTGTTGGCATTGAACGTATGCCCGGTATCAAACAACGCGGTGAACGTCAGCGCACGATCCAGGCGCGAGATCGTGGTCCCGTTGGCGATCAAAAATTCGCCGCCCGGCGCAGCAAACGGAACGGCTATCGCAGCGAACGTCTGCTGATACATCACCTGCCCCGCCGCATCGATCACCCGGAGATCGCCGTTGGCGGTAGCCACCGCCAGCCGATCCCCGCTCACCACCCACCGCTCAACCCGATCCGGCAAAGGCGGCGTTTCCCAGAGCGGCGCGCCATCTGGGGTGAATGCCAACACCCGGTAATCGTCTGCCACAAAAACTACTGCATCCCCAAATTGGATAGGCGACATGATGACCGGCTGGGGCAGTTGCCAGAGCGCGCTAAAACTCCCGTTAGCCAAGACCAACACTTGCTGCGTCGAATTGGTCACCAGCACCCGGCCATCCGGCAGCGCCAACAACCCTGTCGTGCCGCCCAACGTATCAAACTCCCAGAGCAGATCGCCATCAGCCGAGACACCTTCCAAATGACCGCTCCGCGCAAGGGCGTAGGTCCCGTTTGACAGCGTCAGGGGTGGCAGCGTCGGGCTTTCCGTCAGTGAAAAATGATGGCGATAGGCGGGCAGCACCCAAACATTAGCCAGATAGGTAAAATCCACCGGGTTGAGCCACCCCAGTTCAATCGGGTTCACCTGCGTATAGCCGGGACCGCCTTCATAGCGGTAGCGTGTGCGAATTTCGTAATGCAGATGGGGGCGACCTAACGAGGGGAACCCAACCGCGCCCACAATGTCGCCGCGCTCCACACACTGATCCAGCATCGGAAACGTGTACCCGTTGAGTTCTTCCATGTGCCCGTAGAGTGTATTCACCAGCGATCCATCCGGCATGGTGTGCTGGATCACAACCACGCCTTTTTCGGTATCCCATCCGGCGACATCGCTGTAGGTCACACGCCCGCGCGCTGCCGCCCGCACTGGCGCGCCTAATTCCTCAAACGCCACGTCAATCCCGGTGTGCAAGCCGCCAAACTGCGCGCGATACAGGCCAAAATCGATACGCTGAATATCAATATCCGGCACAGGCAGCTCAAAGCCATCCACATAGCCGCAAGGCGCGACATCAACCTGGCTGCTCACCGATTCGCGTGATGAGAAAACAGCTACACACAACAGGATCACAAACAATAAAAGCGCAGATTTCATCGTTGTGCAGCGCGAAACTAACATAGTCGGCTAATCAGCCGCAGCGAGATCGCGGCGTTGGTACAGAATCATCCCTGTGCCGTAGTAGTCGGTGGGAATGACCCAGATTTCCGCATAGCGCGCGTTGAATTCAGGATCAACCGCCAAGCCATGCCGGACGAAATGCTCCATCAAGACGATATAATCCGGTTGGTAATCATGAATGATGGCGGGCGGCACGGCGTAATTGGCATCTTGGGCGAGTAAACTTTTATCAAACGGGTAATACTCTGAAATTTCCGGCGTGACCAACCCCACCGTATCCAGAATACGGGCGCGGCTGAAAAAACCCACTGCGCCAATATCTCCGGCAGCAACCAGCGTATCTTCAGTCACACCATACTCATCGCGCAGTTTTTCGCCCATGCGCCGGTAATTGAGTTCGATCTCGTGCCACGCCATTTCCGGCGCGGGCCGATCCGGGCCATGATCGGGTTCCAGCGCCCAGGCATTGAGCGAGAACAGGATCAGGATCACGCCAATGATCGCAAACGCCACCGGCAGCACTTGCGGACGTTTGAACTGTTCCGCCAATGCGCTGCCTAACGCCCACACACCGAGCAAAATCGCCAGAAAATAGGCGGGCAGGATCGGCGCGAGATACCACCGGAAAATGAGCGGATTCATCAGGCTGAAAATCGTCACGTAGAACCAGGGATAGATCAGATACGGGACCAGACGCGGGTGATTTTTGGCCGCATACAGCGTGCCCGCGCCGGACAGCGCCGGATAGAGAAACAAGCCGATCCGAATACCCCAAACGCCAAGCGCATCCGAATCGAAAAATGGCGTGGCAATATGCTGAATCAGACGGGTCACGGCCTGGAAATCACCGACCACATAAGCCACCGTTTTGGCGCTGAGTGAACGCGAAAGAAACGTCCCGAAATAGGTCCAACTGAACGCATACCAGGGCAGCAAAATCGCGCCGAAGATCAGCCAACTTTGCCAGGGCAGGCGCTTCGGTTGGCTGGCGCGCCAATGCGTATAGAGTTGGTGCAAAAAGAGCAACCCTACCCAGATGATCGTATCAATCCGCGTCAGGATCGCTAACGCTGCGCAGACCGCCATCGCGCGTTCGCGGCGCGTGACATAAGCATACATCGCCGCCACTGCCCACAGAAGCCCGACGCTGGTTTCCATGCCGCCAATCGCAAAAGTAACGCTCATCGGACTGAGCGCCCACAGCACACCGATAATCGCGGCTAACGTGATCTGCTGCGTAGCGCGATAGAGGAGTAAGGCCAGCAGCGCCGCCGTGATCGCGTCCGCAATGGCATTGGTGATCAGCGCAAACCAGGGGAAATTTTTGCTGCCCGTCACAAAACTGATGCTCGCCATAAGCAGCGTATACAAAGGCGTCGTCGTGCCCAGCGTGCGGGAATCGAGATTGTAGACAAACCCGTTCCCGTCAACGATATTGCGGCTGTAGCGAAACGTGATAAACGCATCATCAATCGTGCGTGGTTCGGGGATCACGCGCGCGGCCAACGTCAACAGCATGACGACGACCAGCACCCACCACATGAAACGCGGCATAGTCGATTGATGTTGGGGCATGACCTGATCAGACACGGCGCGATCCCTTCGGATTAGTAGGTTGAGTCAGATGCTACACCGGATGCCTTACCCTGGGCTTCCTGCACAATGCGCACCCCGGCGCTGGCCCCGATCCGGGTCGCCCCCGCCGCGATCATATTCAGCGCATCAGTATAGGTCCGCACGCCGCCGGATGCCTTGACGCCCATCTCCGGCCCGACCACACGCCGCATCAAAGCAATATCTTCTACCGTCGCGCCACCGGAATTAAAGCCAGTAGACGTTTTAACAAAGTCCGCACCTACCTCTTTGGCAATAACGCAGGCCGTTTCCTTTTCTTCATCGGTCAGCAGGCATGTTTCGAGAATCACTTTGCAGATGATACCATGCCGGTGCGCGACATCCACCACCGCCGCCATATCGCGCCGCAGCAAATCGAGATTACCGGATTTGAGCGCGCCGACATTCAGCACCATATCCACTTCACCCGCGCCATCCGCAATCGCTTTTTCAGTCTCGAACGCTTTGGTTTCCGGCAAATTCGCGCCTAACGGAAATCCAACGGTACACCCCACCAAAACGTCATCCACGCCTTTAAGCTGCTCGGCGCAAAATGCCACATGCGCCGGATTCACGCAAACTGAGGCGAAATGGTATTCTTTTGCTTCCTGGCACAAGGTCACGAACTGTTCCGGTACAGCTTCCGGCTTGAGCAACGTATGATCGATCATGCGGGCGAGTTGAGCCGCATCAGGTATCTGTAGAGTTTGGTCAGACATCATACAAGTCCTTTTTAGAGTTTTAATTTTTACTAAAGCCAGGCGAAATTATACCCGACTTCTAGGCAACCGGGATCGTCCGTATTTCAGCATCAGCCCAGATGGTATTCAGCGCCCACAGATCGAGCGATTTCAGCGTCACCGCACCGCCGACTACGGATAATGACAATCCGAGACTATCGGGCCGGGTCGGGTAGATGCGCGTGGTGAAACACGCCCAATCATTGGCGAACACTTCCAACACCGAATGATCAAGGAACAGATGCAACCGCAGCCGTTGATCGGGCAGCAGTTCTACGATACCGCGCAGAGCAGATCGGTTTACATCGTCAGCCAAGCTGGACTGGGCGCGATCTATGGTCAGGATTTGCGTTGCGAAATTATAGGTGAGCGTGGTTTTTTCTTCACCAGCCAGCGCGCACCGCACCGCAAGCACCAATTGTGTCGCTGATTCCGCTGCCACTTGCACCGCAAATTCGGCGACAAGTTCCAGGCTATCACCGGGAATAGTGGCAGGAATCGCACCCAACACATTAGGCGTATCCGGTGTAAGGGTCATTTCGTCGATCTGAAAATGTTCACCGCGCAGTTGGGCGAGTTCGGGAGCAGGCGCAACGCCAACTTTGCCATCGGCACGCGGCGTCAAAATACGCGGCAGCGACATCACCCCGGCCCAACCGTTTGCATTTTGGACTTCCAGACTGCGCTGTTCCACCAACCAGGCAAACATGATCCGCCGCCCCTGCGCATCCTGAAACGTCTGCGGGGCATAAAAGGCGACATCACCGTAATCCATTTTATGCACCTGCTCCGCCGTAAAACGATGATTGGCGAGCGTGCCGGTGAAATATAACGTATACAGGCCCTTTTGATCTTCATAGTTGAACGCGGAAATCACCAGCACATACTGATCGCCCAACCGGAAAAAGTCGGGACACTCCCACATATCCCCGGTCCAGATCGGGTCCGTCCGGTTCACATCGCCCGTATAAAGCGGGTGCATATAGTCCCATTCGTGTAGATCGCGCGAACGATACAAGAATGCCGTCCCACCCACGCCGCGAATACCCGCGCCGATCAACTGATACCAGACCTCATCTTCGGACCATACACAGTGATCGCGGTAAGCGTTGATGTCGAACCCGGCAGGCGTATCAGGAATCACCGGATTGCCCGCGTAAGATTGCCATGTCCATAACCCATCCGTGCTGGTAGCGATACAGGCCCGTTGGTTGCCCTCCCGCTCCCCACTGTAGATCAGCGTAGGCACACCATCATGATTCACCGCGCAACCCGACCAGCAACCCCCTTGATCAGCGCCTTCAGACGAGGGCTTTAACGCCACCGGCCAATCCGTCCAATGCACTAAATCCTCACTGACCGCGTGCCCCCAATGGATCGTGCCCCAGAAGGGACCATTGGGATTGTACTGGTAAAAGAGGTGATAACGACCTTGCCAATAAATTAAGCCGTTGGGATCATTCATCCAGTTCGATGGGGGCAGAAAATGATAACGGGGACGGTGGGGATCGGTATGTAGTAAACTCATGCGGGCCTATCCTTGTCATATAAACTTTGCTCGGTTCTCCCTATCCAGTTTATCAGTCTACACAAAAACTTGACAATATTCACCTGATGGCCCCCATAGACGGTGCTACTACAGACACCACAACTCGCAATAAAAAGCGGCGGATTTTGCTGTAAAATCCGCCACTCACTCTATTTTTTCCATCTCGTTCCCAGGAAAAAATCAGGCGATGCGCCGCGCCAATTGCAGCCCCCCGCCAATCAAGAGCAGGATGAGGCCAACCAACCCGGCCCATAACCATGTTGGCATGAAGATCACAACCAGGGCAACCGCCATCAGGACCATTGTTTCACTCAGCCCCATGTCGAAATCCAGGTTCAGCGCATCTTCCACCGAATCGGGCATGATCGCCAGCAGCCAGATACTACACAGCACTCCAGCGCCAACCAGCACCAGCGCGGCGATCCGATTGGTCCAGAAAACGGCTAATTCCGGGGCCAGATCAGTGCCGACTGAGGTCCGGCTCACAATAGTAATGGCTAAGAACGCAACAGCAACCGTCGTCATCATCGCCAGCGCCACCCGGCGAACATAGCCCGCTTGTTCCGCGTTGAGTAAGGGTTTCAAACTGTGTTGGTAGAGATCGTAAAATGCCACCAACCACGCGATCAATAATCCAACAGCCAAAGCAGGCAGCAACGGGGGTACAAAACCCTCGATCACCGCTTCGGCAGGCATATTGTACAGCGCAGTCAACACCGGGACGACCACCGCACGATAAGCAATAAGCAGGGCAATAGTCGTGATCAGCAGCACCCCCAAAGCGCGCAGCGTGATATTCGCTATGTGCCGCCATTCAACCTCTGTGAAGGGGAGAACATCCTCCCGAATCAGATAGGATAGGAAACTGAAAGAAGGATCATTAGCGACCCGTTTAGCCGATTTCCAGTCTTTCCAAAACTCTTGCAGCGCTTCGTGTCCCCAATACCAGCCCACGCCGATCAATCCGGCAAAGAAACCGATACCAGAGCCAATAGTCATCAAACCATGCCCCAGGCCGTTATCAACACCGATCACGTTGAGCAGTTCCCCAATGATCCCGCCGATAATCGCCAGGGTCAGCCCGCAACCTAACCCGGCCAACCAACCCACGAGGATCACACCGATGACACTGATCCCAGCCACCACCGGAGCCAGGAAAAATACATCATTATCGTTCCGATCTTGCCGATGCCATTCGCTGATTACGAACGCGACCAGGGGCGCAAACCAGGCGACCAGGGGATTCAACCAAAGCACTTTATCGAAAAAGCCCAGGAGAATAGTCGGCCAGACATAGCCCACGCTGAATAGCAAATAACTTAGCGTATACCACACCAACGCGCTGCTCACGAACACCAGTAGATAATGGATGATCTTATAGGCATCATCCTCGAACACGCCGCCTAAATTGCGCTCGTTGCGCGTTTGCAGCACCGCATACGCGATCCCGCCGACGAACCACCCGATAGCCCATTCCCAACGCGGCTGGCCCAACGCTTGACTGATCCGCAGGATTGCATTACCGGATTCCCGGTCATGATCCAGGGTGTAATTCAATCCGGCATCAGCCAACGCAAACCCTAAACCAAACAGCAGCATCAGAAACAAGAGCGGCAGGATACGGTCCAGATGATATTTTTTCAGGAAGGCCATACTGCGATCCCGTGCCGCATGGATTGTTTGCATCATCTGGTGACGGCGCGGATACGGCTGCACGGTAAATGATTGTTCCGCCCGAATCATATCTTGCCCACTCACCACCACGCTGTAATGGCCGGGGGTTAAAGTTTCTTGTTTATCCTTAAAAGCCAGTTCAAACACGGCATACTGCTGCGTCCCGGCTTTTGTGACATACGGCGGAGGTGACACGGTATTAAGTTGGTGCTCTTTGTGATACCACGTCGCCTGGAGTTTTACACCGGGCGGCGGCGCGCCGAGTTCGGCCACACAATAACAGCGATCACCCGGATAAAACGGCCAATCGGTCCCCACCGGTCCCCCATCGGGCGCGATCTGGTGGCACAGATTGATACCCTGTACCGTGATCCTAGCGATCAACTCGATCTCAGTCGTGAGCGTATTGCCAGGGTGAACCTCAACCTCAAGGCGATAATAGCCTGTTCGCCAACCCCCATTCTGCCAGGTGAGTTGGACCTGTTGGCGACCTTGTTTTTTGGTCGTGGCTACCGTTTCACCCAATAACATACCCGATGTTGTGCTGTACAATTTGCCACGCACGGCGGTATTGACAGGCGCTTCATGCAAATGGACCATGCAATCAATGTAGTTGGTGTTTGCCATGAACACATACGAACTATAAAATTCTGGACCTCTAGGAGCAGGTACACCCGGTTCCAATCCGGCCAATTGAATGGTTTCGATCACCTTGAACGAGTCGTGCTGCTTAACCCCCTCATCAAGCGTCACCTCAAGTTGATAAGTGGCAATGTCCCAACCTGATTCTGGTCGTGGCAGTTCAAAGACCATAACCCGCGCTGAGCGTGGAAACTGAGCCAACAAGCTGCGTCCCAAGCGCGGTCTCGAAACGGGTTCGGCCCGTTGGGGTGGCACAGGCATACGATCACTGTCACGATCCCGGAAGAGGCTGCGTGGCCGCTCAATAGGTCCCCGATCCTGATCACGATCTCGCTGGAAGGGGCTGCGCGGACGATCAACAGGGGCGCGATCCTGATCGCGATCTCGCTGGAAGGGGCTGCGCGAACGGTCAGCCGGAGCACGATCACTGTCACGATCCCGGAAAAGACTGCGCGGACGGTCAGTAGGGGCACGATCCTGATCGCGCTGCCGGTCAAGATAGCTGCGAAATGAAGATGTGGATGATGATCCAGAGGCGGAGGGACGCGACGCAGGGCGAGCCGCTGTGCGTGACGATCCGAACCGGGATGAAGGCACAGGTTCAGCGCGCGCCGGGGTATCACGTCGCGGGGCGCTGCCTCGCTGCCGCAAAAAGCTCGGACGCGAATCGTTATCTGCCGCATTCTCGGATCGGCGGAATGGGCTGGCATCACCTGATGGTCGGCGACTGGATTGGCCGAATCGCTCAGAACGCGATGGCAGTGGCGCAGTGCGGCGATCTGCTGCGGGACGATCACTTGGGTTAGTATCGAAGCGATCTTCTTCTTGCGGGTCTGGCTCGACATTTTCAATCGGGTCAGGGATA
>JAFGJA010000082.1 GCA_016929355.1 Anaerolineae bacterium
AGGCCGAACTGCCCGAAGATGGCTATCAGGGCGAGTACATGCTTGATATTGCGCAAGACCTCGTGACCGAATACGGCGACTCATTGGCCGGTGAAAGCTGGGAACGCTTCAAGGTCGAAGCCGAAAAGGCCATGTTCAAGTGGATTGATAAGAGTCTCGCGCAGATCAACATCAAGTTTGACGTATATTTCAACGAAAACAGCCTCTATGACGATAACAGCGTATGGGAAACGCTCGCCGCGCTGGAAGCACAGGGCCACGTCTATAAAGCGGTCACGCGCGAAGGCGCGGAGGACTCCGAAGCCGCCAAATACGGCCCTGATGCGCAGAAGGCGACATGGTTCCGCTCGACTTCATTCGCGGATGAAGAGGATCGCGTATTGGTGAAGTCAACGGGCGAGCCGACCTATGTTTTGCCGGACATCGCCTACCACATCAACAAGCTGGATCGCGGCTTCGATTACCTGATCAACGTCCTCGGCGCGGATCACATCATCGAAGCGCAAACCGTCGCGCGCGGCTTAACGGCGCTTGGCCGCGATCCCAAACCAGTGCATGTCATCCTCTACCAGTTCGTGACGCTGTTCGAAGGCGGCGAAGTGAAAAAGATGAGCACGCGCCGGGGCGAATTTGTCACGCAGGATGAACTGGTCGCGGATGTGGGTGCGGACGTGGTGCGCTACTTCATCCTGGCGCGTAATCCGAACAGCCATGTCGAATTTGATCTTGATCTGGCCCGCCAACAATCCAACGACAACCCGGTCTACTACATCCAGAACGCGCATGTGCGCTGCGCGGGGATTTTCCGCCAAACGGATGAACGCGAATTTACCGATGATGGCGCGGATTTGTCACTGCTTGGCGAGCGTGAACGGGCGTTTGTCCGTAAAATGCTCGAAATGCCGGAAGTCCTAATGCAAGCCTATGACGAACTCGCGCCGCAGAAATTGGCGTTTTATGCGCTCGATCTGGCGCGGCAGTTCCACCCAATGTACGACGAGGTGCGCGTGCTGCATGGTGATGTGCCGGAAGATGTGGCGAAGGCGCGTTTGCGGTTGTATCGCGCGGCGAAGATCGTATTTGCGCGGCTACTCACGTTGATGGGCATGTCCGCGCCAGAGGTGATGTAACCTCACCCCCCAACCCCCTCTCCGCGCGTGGCGAGGGGGAGGCAGTAGGGGCCAACCAATGTGCCGGCCCGGTGCGACGAAATCGCATACATTATCGAGTTTGCGCTCGAATGGGAGCACACACTGGTGCTCCCCTACACAATCTACAGGTTAATCACGGGAGACATTGGCATGGGACTCAAACCCGACCACTGGATTCGCACAATGGCGCAGGAACACGGCATGATCGAGCCGTTTGTCGATGAACAGGTCCGCAACGGCGTAATCAGCTATGGGCTGTCGTCGTATGGCTACGATATTCGCATCGCCGACGAATTTAAGATTTTCACCAACGTGTTTAATTCCATCGTTGATCCGAAAAATTTCGATCCCCGTTCGATGATCGATTTCAAGGGGGAGGTTTGCGTCATCCCGCCGAACTCGTTTGTCCTCGGCAAAACGGTTGAATATTTCCGTATTCCGCGCAATGTGCTGGCTGTATGTTTGGGTAAATCAACCTATGCACGCTGTTTTCGCGGCGATACACGAGTTGCTTTGGTGGATGGTACATCACCAACATTGGAGGACATGGCACGTCGATTCGAGGATGGCGATCTATTTTGGGGATACAGCATTGGACGGCATGGTCGTATCATTGTCACTATGCTCGATGCTCCCCGCTTTATTGGGCGCGACTCACTGCTTGAAATCAAACTCGATCACGAAGAAATCATTCACTGCACGCCCGATCACAAATTCATCATGCGTGATGGTCGCATGAAAGAAGCGCACGAATTACGCCCCGATGATTCGCTCATGCCGCTTTATCGGCAACTGGCACGCGGTTACGAGATGATATACCAACCAATCAACGGACACCTATATCCGACACATCGTCTGGCCGATGAGTGGAATCTGCGCAATGGCATCTATGACGACGAACCAGATACACACCGTCATCACGTTGATTTTAACAGGCTCAACAACAACCCCTGGAATCTGGTGCGGATGGATGCGATTGAACACATCAAGTTACATAATCAGGAAACATTTGGGGATGAATTTGACCCAGACGAACATAGCCAATCGATTCGTGAAGCATTGCAGCGTTTGGCAGAAGACCCGGCATGGCGGGCGCGATATTCTGAGGCCCAAAGCGAACGCGCCATCAGCTTTTGGCATGATGATGAATATGCCGAAAAACGTGCGCAACTGATTCAACAACGGTTGGAAAGCTGGACCGAAGAGCGGCGCGCACAACAAAGTGAAGTGCTCAAACGCCATTTTGCTGATCCTGCTAATCGGGAAAAACATGGCGAAATCATCAAAGCGATCTGGGCGCGCGATGATGGCACACGCCGCGAAAAACAGCGTGAAATCGCGCGCCGTATGAACATTCGAGAAGAAATTACAGCAGAGGTCGTTCGTGAAGCGCTCGACAAAGCGGGATCAATACGTGGCGCAGCACGTCTCTTAAATTGTGATCGTGCGGTGTTCCGACGTTTTCCCGAAGTTATGGCTGAATTTAGAGGAATACGTACCAACTACAAATACAACAACAATCACAAAATATTAAGCATCAAAGAACTACCAGGCAATCATGATGTATTTTGTCTGACCGTACCTGAAGCTGGAAACTTCGCCCTGGAATCAGGTGTATTTGTCAAGAATTGCGGACTCATTGTGAATACAACGCCCTTCGAACCCGCGTGGGAGGGCTATGTTACGCTCGAAATCAGCAACACGACGCCGCTCCCCGCGAAAATCTACGCCAACGAAGGGATCGCGCAGGTATTGTTCTTCGAAGGGGACGCGCCGCCGGATATTTCTTACGCGGATAAGAAGGGCAAATACCAGGGTCAGCAGTCGATTGTGCTGCCGAAAATTTAATAGGATACGATCTGTAGGGGCGGACACGCTGGTCCGCCCAATGCCATGCCGCGCAACCGGGCGCACACATTGGGACTTCCCGACATAAACTTTTCTGAAATGCACCCGATCTACAGGAGCGAGGTTGCGGCGCAAACGCCCCTAACCTGCTAAGATTAATACCAGTACTGGTCCTCACCAAGCAAGGGACTCATGAGTTTATCCGAATCGAGCGCTGATCTCGCCAAGTATCCTGCACCCCAGCCCACCACCGTGCCAACGGAACCGCCGATCCCCCCTGTTGATCCGGCCCTGTTCCGGTTACGGGCGGCGTTAAAAGGCGCTTTAGACATTGCGGGCGAAGAACATCGCCTTGATCGCCGCACCGAAACGCGCGTGTACATTTTTCGCGGCAAACTGCAACTCCCAGTCAAACAAGCCTACGCGGAAATTCACCAACGCTTCAAACCCATTGGCTTTACCCCCATGCTGCAACGCGACGGGCAGGAGGAAATGGTCATTGCGCTGGAAGGCGTGATCCAGAATAATCCCCTGCGCACGCGCTGGTGGCTGCACGCGCTGCTGCTGATCCTGACGCTGCTCACGACCACCGTCATGGGCGCGGCGCTGACCGGCATCCCGCCCAGCGTCACCTGGCGCGCGCTGCGGGAATGGGATACGCCGGTGCTGTGGCCCGCCGTGCGTAAGGGTTTGCCGTTCTCCTTAACGCTGCTCACCATTCTGGGCACACACGAAATGGGCCATTATATCGCGGCGCGGCTGCATGGCGTGAAGGTGACACCGCCATTTTTTATCCCGCTCCCGATCTCGAATTCGCTCGGCACGATGGGCGCGGTGATCTTCATCCGCAGCCCGCTCATGAACCGCCGCGCGTTGTTTGATGTGGGCGTATCCGGTCCCTTAGCCGGGCTGGTCGTTGCCATTCCCCTGTTCCTGATCGGCCTGACGCGGGATGCCACCCTCGGCGATCCGATCTTTTGGGTTGAGGCCGGGATTACGCGCGTTTCTACGCCGCCGTTATTGGCACATATTGCCGAACTCGTCGTGCATGACGTGAATCTGGATAAATACATCTTCACCAATCACCCGATGGCGCTGGCGGCGTGGTTCGGCGTGCTGCTGACGGCGCTGAATCTGCTGCCGATGGGCCAATTTGACGGCGGGCATGTGGCCTATGCGCTGTTAGGCAAACGCGCCTGGCCGTTAGCCGGGATCACGGCAGGCATCCTGGTTCTGCTCGGTGTGTTCGGGATGTGGTTTGCGTGGCTGATCTGGGCGTTTATGGGCATGATCATGGGCTTACGCCATCCCCCGCCCCACGACGACC
>JAFGJA010000585.1 GCA_016929355.1 Anaerolineae bacterium
AAGTTTGCATCCAACGGGGGAACGATGTTCGGTTTTACCAAATCCATGTTTTGAACTCCTCCAAAATAAAACCTGTTGAACCACAAAGACGCAGAGAACACAAAGAAAATAAGGTAAAAGCAAGAGGAAAATCAAGACGGAAATCCGGTAAGGGCAATTCATGAATTGCCCCTACAAACAGTATCGATAACTCTTTCCCTCAGATTTTCACTTATTCTTTCTCTGTGTCGCTGCTTGCAGCGCCTTTGTAGTCTCTGCGGTGAAATGGTTTTTACCGCGTGCTGGTCACTTTCGTTAATCCGCGCGGCTGATCAATGTCGAAGCCCTTCACGCCCGCCAACCGCAGCGCGAACACCTGCCCGTGAATGACCGCCGGAATGGGCGTTAACCATTCGGGCATCGCGGGCAAACGCATCGCGTTTTGCGCATGAGCAAATGCGGCGTCCTCATTCGAGATCACCAGTAACTCGGCTTGTTTCTCGTGCAGCTTATCGAGCAAATCCAGCATTTCCGGCAGCGTTTTACCGGCGGGCGCAATGACCATCACCGGGAATCCGGTATGAATCACGGCGATGGGGCCGTGCCGGAAATCCGCTTCGCTGTAGGGATCGCCGGTCACGTAACACAATTCTTTCACCTTGAGATTGATCTCAAACGCGGTGCAGTAGTTATAGCCCCGGCCAATTGTCGCAAACTGATCCATATAGCGGTAGCGTTCCACCCAACCGGGATCGCGGAGCGGCGACGAGATAAATTCGGCGAGCGTTTGCGCGACATACTGCGGCAGCCGGGTGAGTTCCTGATTCAGTGCCGCATCCTCGACCAGCGCGTTCACGATCATGGCAATGGCGGCTAATTCGGTGGTGTATGTTTTGGTCGCGGCGACGCTGCGTTCTTCACCGGCCCGCAGCCACAAATGGTGATCGGCGCTCTGGGCCACCGCCGATGCCGGATCGTTGGTGATGCCCACCGTCAGCGCACCCTGGGCTTTGGCATCGTCCAACACCTGCCGCACGTCCGCGCCCGCGCCGGATTGCGAAATCCCGATCACGAGGGAACGTCCGAGATGGGGCGGTGAGCCATACAGCGTATGCAGCGAGGGAGTCGCCAGCGCAACGGGCAAATGGGCCTGCGCCCCAAATAAATACTGTGCATAACGCGCCGCATTATCCGACGTGCCGCGCGCCGCAATGGTGATAAACGCCGGGTCAAATTCGCGGATCGCCGCCGCAATCTGCCGGGCGGTGTCGGTTTCCTGGTTGAGTAAGCGTTCTAAGGCAATGGGTTGTTCGGCAATTTCTTGGTCGAGGTACATGCACGGCTCCCGATAAAATAATGTTGATAGAGTTATATGCTTTTTGGTTTTGATCGTTCTTCGGCAAATGAAATTAAGTTGTTAGTTATTAGTTTTTAGTAAATCTTGAATCTTTTGCGGGCGCTCGACGAGGTTTTACTAACAACTGAGAACTAAAAACTTATCACTTTTTATTCCTGCTAGGAACAACCTCATGGCTCGAATCCGCCGAAAATCTAAAAATGCATAATGTTGACTTATTGTTCATCATAGCGTAAACTTTGTTCGTAGTCAATACAAACAAAGATATAGCTGCGATCAAAAAATACCATGACCAAAAAACGCGCTGACAATACGCTGATGCGGACCATCAACCGCTCCCTGATTTTGCGGCATTTGCGCACCGCCGACGGACTTTCGCGCGCCGACCTCGCGGGACGGACGGGCCTCATGCGCAGTACGGTATCGAGTCTGGTCGATGAACTGCTGGCGGAAAATGTGATCCACGAAACGGGGATCGCGCCCTCGCGGGGTGGGCGGCGCGGGACGCTGCTCGATCTCAACCCGGCGGGCGGCTGCGCGATTGGCGTCGAGATCACGAGTCAGGCGGTGCTGGTCCTGCTGGCGGATTTTGTCGCCCAACCGCGCTGGCAGCAAACGATCACGCTCGCTGATCACGATCCGGCGGTGGTGATCCCGCAAACGGAGCAACTCATCACGGAGGCGCTGCGTTTCAACGCGGCCCACGATACCATGAATCCGTTGGGGATTGGTGTGGGTATTGCGGGCTTAGTCGATACGGTGGATGGCACGCTCAAGGTCGCGGCAAATCTCGGCTGGCGCGATATTCCGTTCAAAACCCTGTGGGAGCGCCAATTCCGGCTGCCGGTTCATGTCGGGAATGAAGCCAGCATCGCCGCGCAGGGCGAGCATTATCTCGGTGCAGCAATGGGTTACACTGATTTTGTGTATCTGCACATCAGCCGGACGGCTATCGGCGCGGGGATTTTCATCAATGGCGAACTGTATCAGGGCATGGGCGGCTATGCCGGGGAAGTGGGGCACATGGTCATTGATCCGGCGGGTGAGCGCTGTTCGTGTGGCAAACGCGGCTGTTGGGAAGTTCAACTGCGCGCGGCCCTTAAAACGGTTACGGGATCATTGGAACAGATTAAAAAGCAGCCCAATCACCCCCGTATGCTGCCGGTTATAACTGTATTGGCAACCGGCATCGCCAACTTGATCAACATTTTCAATCCGCAACTGATCGTTCTCGGTGGCCCGCTTGGTGTTGCGCTCGCGCCATTTCTGGCGACGATCCAGAACACCACCGCCGATCAGATCACCGTGCCGGGAGACAGTATGGCTGAGATTGTCGTCTCACAGATCGAGGCCAAGGCGTGCGTAATGGGCGCAGTTGCCCTGATTCTGGATGATGTTTTGCGCCAACAGGCTTGGTAGAAGTGTAAACCTGCTGCCCCTAATCTTGCGCGGCTTCGTTTTGGGTGCTTTCCGGTTTATCTGCTTCGGCAGTTTCAGCCGGTTTAGTCACAGTGGCTTGCGCCGTTTTCTGGGTTGATTCTTCTTCTTCGGCTGGCTTAATGTCAACCGGCTTGGCTACTTCCGATGTTCTACGCTTGGCGGGGGCATCGGCCAACCGTTTAGCAAAATCGCGTACCTGGCTAAACGTGGTCGGTTTGATCAGCACCAAGTCCGCCTGATCCTGGATCGTTTCCGCCGAGCGTGGGTCAGCCGAGGCAATGATCACTTTGGTGAGGGCTAAACGTTCCTGAGATCGAATGAAACGCAGAATATCCGTACCTAACACTTCTGGCAAATGGAGATCAAGCACGATCATGTCCGGCGCGACTTCCTTCAGGCGTGCCAGGGCTTTATCCCCGGAAGCGATCACTTCCGTCTTAAAACCGATCACTTCCAGCGCTTTGGCAAAAATAACAGAGGCGTCGAAATCATCTTCAATTACCAGGGCTAAACGGTCACTCATACGGTTGCTTCCTCCTGTTCGAGTACAATGGGTAGCGTAACGGTAAATGTGCTGCCTTGTCCTCTATCGCTTTTTAGCGTGATTTCACCACCCAATAAATTTGCCAACTGCTTGACGATAGATAAACCTAAACCGGACCCCTCGTGATGGCGGGTCGCTGTGCCATCCACCTGCCGGAACGGTTCAAAGATGTAGGCTTGCGCCTCCTGGGGGATACCGGGGCCGGTATCCGAAATTTCGAGAACCCAGTGATCGCTGTCTTGCGTGAAAACGCGAATGGCGATTTGCCCCTCCTGCGTAAATTTGATCGCATTGCCGACCAGATTAACCAGAATTTGGTGCAAGCGATGGCGATCACTGATCAGGCGTTGGGGTACATCGTCGGCCACCTCACAGATCAGTTTCAGGTGTTTCTGTTCTGCCAAAACTTCCATCACCGATTGCAAATCCTCCACCAATGCTGTCGGTTCAAAGGTCATCATATTCACCGTGATCCGGCCCGCTTCAATTTGCGCCTGATCGAGCAGATTGTTAACCAGGCCCAACATGCGCTGCCCATTCGCTACCACGCGCTGCACCGTTGTGCGCTGCCCCTCCGCCAGTGGCCCGTAGACCTCCTCTTTGAGCATATCGCCGTAGCCCAGGATCGCGTTAAGCGGCGTGCGCAGTTCGTGCGACACCATCGACACAAACGCGCTTTTCATGCGGTCCACTTCGGCTTCGCGCGTATAGTCGCGGAACACCACAACGGTCCCGGTAGCTTCGCCGGACGTGTCGCGCACCGCCGCCGCGCTGACGGATAGGGTCTTTTCCCCGAACTCAAATTTCACCCGCGATGTGCCGCGCGCGGTGCGATCTTTCACAAAATCGATCATCAGGCGGTGTTCGGGATTTTCACGGTTAGGCCCTAAGAGTTCCTCAACATGCTTACCGGTGATTTGTGAGATGGAGCGGTTTAACAGGGGCGAGATAGCGTGATTGGCGACAATGGCCCGTCCCATGTTATCGAATACGATCACCCCATCGGCAATACTTTCGAGAATGGCCTGGTTTTTGCTGGACTCCGCCTGGACCCGGATCAGGGCTTCGGCCAATTCCTGCGTGCGGTCTTCCACGCGCTGATCCAGTTCGCGGTTAATCGCGCGCAGATCGATCAGGGCGCGTTCCAGACTGCGCGCCGAGAGCCAGGACACCAGCGCAACGAAGAAAAAGCCCGCTATCGCCGGGAAATTGGGGATAATGTTAACTTCGACAATCGCCAGCCCGGCCACGATCACGCCGCTCAGACCGGCGAATACAAAACTGGTATAGGGTTGCAGCAGCACGCTTGCCATAATGATCGGCAGCGCGAACAAGAACAGGCTGCGCCCGTCGGCGACTTCTTTCGGCACATCGCTAAACGTGAACGCAATGGTCAGCATGAGCAAAAATAACGTGCTTGCCAACGCTCCCGAACGGTAGCGGTTGATCGCGTAAAGCGCCAAGATGCCCAGCAGCACCCCGCTCATGCTGACGAGCATCAGTTCGAGTTCAACGGCTGGGCCGTCGATCACGATCACGGCTGCTGTGAGCGCGATCATAAAGGCATCAACCACCAGCACCAATAACAGCAGCAGATTCAGCAGCTTTCGGCGGCGGGCATCTTCGGGATCAGTGGAAGTCGGGACTTCCATCCATTGGCTGAGTAAAGTCATCCGAGCAAGCATACCATTTTACCCTTGTGCCACAAGCATTAAGGCGCTCAAAATGGCCGAGCGCACCACGTACACTGGAACATACAGGCATTTCCCGATCCAGAGCGGCGGTAGGGGATGATCCATGTGGTGCTGCAACCAGGCGGCCCCGCGTTGCAATACATCATCAGGGACCGGATGCCCGGAACGTTTCCAGATTGTCAAGGCTTGCAGGCAATACGCCGTTTCTTCGGCGGTTGGCATGTAGTATCCCCAGGAGCCATCCTGGTTTTGCGTTTCTATAGTCCAGTATACAGCATTATCAACCAGTTCATCGGCATAACCGGCGCTGGCAATGATCAGGTGCGCGGTGGGATAGTAGGGCGACGAATGCCATTTATCGAACCAGAAAAGGCGGATCGTCTGGGTGCGTTGCAGGAAACTGATCACTTTTTGCACGGATGGATGCTCTTTGGGAAGACCTGCTGCCCGCAGCGCGCTCAGAATGTGAACATTGGTGCTGATGGATGGGTTGGATTCGAGCGCAAAACACCGGTAGTAATCATCTTCCTCGTAATAAAAGATGGGTTCCGGGTTGACCGCGCGCCCGTAGGCTTTCAACACTTCGTAGATCAAGCCGGTGTCATCGCCATCTTTTGGCGTAAACCCGGCGGCTTGCCCGATCCCGATGGTGGGGTCCCAGGCATTTTCGAGGAAATCCAGGTGGCGCTGGCTGAGTTCGATCAGGGTGTTATTCTGTTCGTCCAATAATGAGAAATTCCACAGCGTCCAGGCGGGTTCAAAGACATCGAACGGCCAGATCACCGGCATTCCGCCGCTATCGGTTGTGGCGTTGCGTAAGTAGTTCATCGCTGCCGGATCGTCCGGGCGGACATGCAGCGCGAAAAAGGCGGTAGCCGAAGGACTGTGCCCGACTGACCCGTTGGCCTCTTGTAGATGGTCAACATCGAGCAGATGCAAACCGTCCGGCCCGACCATTTCGGTAGAATAGGCCACCGTCACGGCGCGGCTGATCATCCCGCCGGGCAGCATAGCGAGTTTCGCCTGCCGGTAGCGGGTGAGATTATCCAGCACATCATTGTGCCAATCGCCCACCAGATTCAGATCATGCGCTTCTTTGAGCAGCGTCGGCGCGATCATTTCAAACCCGGCGGTGGCTCCTGGCGGGTCTGCTAGCAGCCCATTGGCGATGGGCCGCAGGGCGAGTTGCGCGCGCTGGCAGCGCTGGTAATCCTGCTCATTCCCGTATTTGGCGAGCGCGGTCATGGCCGCCAACGTGCAGATCAGGCGATCATGGTGGTAACGCGGACTCGGTGCGCCCCACGATCCATCGGGTAATTGGTTCGCGCGCAGCCATTCAAGCGCGCGTGCGCCCAACTCAGGATCGCGATCCGAAAGACGCGCGATCCAGGCGGTATCATATGCGGTACTGAGCATCCAACCGGGACCAATATCTTCCAGCAATTGCTGCATCTGGTGAGAGATAAGGCCGGTATCAATCATGGTTTGGGTTCGTTGAATGTTGGCGGCAGGGTGACTTGCGGTAGCGGGAACCAATAATTGCCCCGCGCTTGCTGCCCGCCGACGCCGAGCGTTTTGCCCATGTTGACTCGATAGAATTCTCGCATCAAATCCCATTCGTCTGGCTCCATAGATGAATAATCAGGTTCTATGCGACGTGAATAAAGATGATCAAATAAAATGTCGCGTAGCTGCTGGTCGGTCAGATAAGGCGATGGGTTGATCGTGAAATACAAATCCTCGGCTCCCATCGCAATGAGCGGCATATCAAAGGTGCTGAACGTATCAAAGCCGATGAACATATCCACCGGCGGCACATATTCGCCATAATAGCGTTCGATCAACGTGCGTTTGTCCGGTACGCTGCCGTGTTGCCGGTAGTGATCGACGCTTAATTGCGCAATCGTTTCGGTGGCGTCATGCCCAAACAAGCCAAAAAACAGCCGGAAGCGGTCATGGTGGGCCGTGCGCGCAGTGAGATCATCGAACACATCCAACACCGCCGCATGTGGCGAATTTTCAAAGTAGGGGCGGTAATCGCCATAAAAGCGCACCCGCACGTTGTAATCTTCGAAAAAGTCCAGAAACAATTTTTCAGTCCCCAACCGCGCCAGCCCATGCGCCACAATTGCCACGTATTCCGGGCCGCGTTCGGCTAAATCCGGGCCAAAGGCCGGGGTGAGCAGATACTCAATCCCGTGATCGAACAGCAGGCGGTACAGATCGACGTGATTCGGTTCGATCTTTGCTAGATACGCCGCCAGATAGTCTTTTTCGCTGGCATCCGGCGCGTGTTCCAGCAGATACCAGCGCCGTGTACCGTTGATCGGGAAGACGCACACTTTGGGGCCAGATTGCCGGACCAAAGCGGCTAAATCTGGTGTGGGCAAATTGAGGAAGGTGTCACGATCCATACGCACTCCTTTAATCGTTCATGAAACGCATTAACAAGGCCGCTAAACCGCGTTCCAGGCGGGAACCCGGATCAAAGACCAGATGATGACGCGGATCATCGACAAATCCGATCCGTTGTTTGAAATCATAGGCATCGGTGTCATAGATCATGATCCTGGCGTGCAGTTCCTCAATGGCGTAGCGAATGTCTTCATACGCCAGATAAAAATAGACGTAAGGTACATCGTAATCGCGTCCGTAGAGAATGGGGCGGCTGACGCGCGTTTGCTCATCAAACAACAGCACCTCGCACGCGACGATCTTTCCATCCAGTTCCGCCGTGATCCACACGTAATTCTCAGCCGCCAACCGCGCCAACGCCTGAATGGTTTGTGTGATGTCGGGCACGGTAAAGCCTGCATGGTACTTTGCGCCGTAGCTCATAATAAGCGGCACAACCGCTTCAACCGGCGGTGGATTGTGCGGCTCGTGAAATGTGATCGTCAGGCCCATGTCTTGCGCATAGCGCGTATTGTGCCGCACGTTTTTATGCTGTTTTTTGCTGCGGACGCGCAGCGCTTGCATAAATTCGTCCCACGTCGCCCATTCCACAATCAGTTGCGTGCTGCTTTTGCCAAATTCAGGGAGTGGGAAAAAATCGCCCCAGTCCGCGCCGAGATCGCGTTCGTCCAGATAATCCGCTAGAAAAAACGATCCGTTGTGCTGGCGTGTCATGTCGCGCATCACGCCGCGCAGTTCGTGCATGACACCCATACGTTGGGCGGGATCGTCGGGCAAAAACAGCCCTTTATGCCGGGTTAATTGGGCGGTACGGCACACAATCAGGGGCCGCCGCTTTAGATACTGCTGTAATCCCCACACCACCAGCTTGTTCTGGCTGGGTACGGCTTCGCTGTGCAGC
>JAFGJA010000083.1 GCA_016929355.1 Anaerolineae bacterium
ATCAATGGTTTGGGCGTCGTTGGATGGGGCGTTGGCGGTATTGAAGCCGAAGCCGTGATGCTCGATCAGCCGATCTACATGGTCACGCCGGAGGTGATCGGGTTCAAGCTGATGGGTAAATTGCCCGAAGGCGCAACGGCGACTGATCTCGTGCTGACAGTGGTGCAAATGCTGCGGGCGAAAGGTGTGGTCGGTAAATTTGTGGAATTTTACGGTCCAGGCTTGAACGCGTTGAGTCTGCCGGACCGGGCAACGTTGGCGAATATGGCTCCCGAATATGGGGCCACGATGGGCTTTTTCCCGGTGGATAACGAAACGCTGCGCTTTTTACGTCTGACTGGGCGCGCGCCGGAATTGGTCGATTTGGTGGAGCAGTATACAAAGGCGCAGGGTTTATTCCGCGCGGATGACATGCCCGATCCGGTTTTCACTGATTCGCTTGAACTGGATATGAGTACAGTTGTGCCAAGTATGGCCGGTCCCAAACGTCCGCAGGATCGTATTTTGCTGACTGAGATGAAATCGACGTTTAAGCGTACCTTGCAAGCGCCGGTTAAGGAGCGTGGTTTTGCCCTCGATTCGTCTTCGTTGGGGAAGCGAGTCGCGGTCAAATTGGGCGGTAATGGTCATACATCTGAACTTGAGCATGGCTCGGTGGTGATCGCGGCGATCACAAGCTGCACCAATACCTCGAATCCATCAGTGATGGTGGGGGCGGGGGTGCTGGCGAAGAAGGCCGCTGAGAAGGGGTTGACGGCTGCGCCGCACGTCAAAACGAGTCTGGCTCCTGGTTCGAAGGTCGTCACGGCCTATTTGCAGGAAGCCGGTTTGCTGCCTTATCTGGAGCAATTGGGTTTCTTTGTAGTGGGTTATGGCTGCACTACCTGTATTGGCAATAGCGGCCCCCTGCCCACCGCGATTGCCACTGCTGTCGAGGAAAATAATCTGGTGGCGGCGGCAGTGTTGAGCGGTAATCGTAACTTTGAAGGGCGTGTGAATCCGTTTGTGCGGGCGAATTATCTGGCCTCGCCGCCGTTGGTAGTGGCTTATGCAATTGCGGGTACGGTGGATATTGATCTGGCAACAGAACCGCTCGGTCACGACCCTGATGGCAATCCCGTGTATTTGAAAGACATCTGGCCGACGCAGCAGGAGATCGCCGATACGATTGCTTCGGCGCTCAAGCCAGAGATGTTCAAAGAGCAGTACGGTAACGTCTACGATGGTAACGAAACCTGGAATGCGATCCCGGTAGCGGAAAGCGATGTTTATCAGTGGGATGATGCTTCGACTTATGTGCAGGAACCGCCATTCTTTGTTGATTTGGCGCCGGAACCGGATTCGTTAGCTGGAATTAGTGGCGCGCGGGTGCTGGCTTTGCTTGGCGATTCGATCACAACGGATCACATTTCACCGGCGGGACCCATTGCGATCAATAGTCCGGCGGCTAAATACCTGATGGACCTGGGAGTGCAGCCGAAGGATTTCAATACGTATGGCACGCGGCGCGGCAATGATCGCGTGATGGTACGCGGAACGTTTGCCAATATCCGGCTGAAAAATCGACTGGTTCCCAGTACAGAGGGTGGTATCACGGTTCATTTGCCAGATGGTCAGCCAATGAGCATTTTTGAGGCATCAGAGCGCTATAAAGTGGATGGTGTGCCGCTTATTGTGTTGGCTGGTAAAGAGTATGGCACGGGTAGTTCGCGCGACTGGGCGGCGAAAGGTGTGCAATTGCTCGGTGTGAGAGCGGTGATCGCGGAAAGCTACGAGCGCATTCACCGGAGTAACCTGATTGGTATGGGCGTGCTGCCGCTGCAATTCAAAGACGGTGATAGTGTCGAATCCTTAGGGTTAACCGGCTTTGAGGTGTTCGATTTTGCGTTTGATGACACGCTCTCACCTGGACAAGAGGTTGTTGTGACTGCAACCGCCGAAGATGGCACAGTGACGCAGTTTGATGTGATCTGTCGTCTGGATACGCCGGTTGAGGTGAATTACTACAAAAACGGTGGTATTCTCCATACCGTGCTGCGGAATATGCTGCGCTAGCTGATCTGCTTGTGCAAGCGAATAGTGTTGGCTCAAAGAGGGGCAGTTTTCGGATTGTCCCTTTTTTATTAAAAGATGCGCGAATTCTAACTTTTGCGTAAGATAAAGGTACTTTTGTTAAGGTTTTATCAGGAAAGCAGGGCAAATATGACACGAATTGTGGTTGTAGGTAGCGCAAATGTAGATTTTGTCGTTCAGACGCCGCATATTCCCGCACCAGGTGAGACTGTCTTGGGGCGGAATTTTGTGATGGCGATGGGCGGTAAGGGAGCGAATCAAGCGGTAGGTGCGGCCCGGTTAGGTGGTGATGTGACATTTATTGCCTGTGTTGGGTCAGATGTGTTTGGCGATCAATGTCTGGAAGCCTATGCCGCCGAAGGGATTCATACTGAGTTTATATCGCGCGATCCTGATGAAGCAACGGGTGTAGCGTTGATTGCCGTTTCTGAAGATGGCGAAAATAGCATTACAGTGGCTTCTGGCGCGAATATGCAGCTAACGCCACAGCATGTAGAGGCGGCGAAA
>JAFGJA010000586.1 GCA_016929355.1 Anaerolineae bacterium
ATTGATCGCCCGCCGCGTGCGGGAATTAGAAGTGTACTGCGAACTGATCGCGTGCCATGCGCCCGCTGAAGAAATTTTGCGGCTCAACCCTAAAGGCTTTATTCTGTCCGGCGGCCCGGCCAGCGTGTACGTACCCGGCGCACCGCATTTACCTGATGTCGTGCTCAAGGCTGATGTGCCGGTGCTGGGCATCTGTTATGGGATGCAGCTGTTGGTACATCATTCCGGCGGCAAAGTCAATCCCGGCGGAAAACGCGAATATGGCCTGACCACTGTGACAATCACTCGACCTGAAACGCCATTGTTTGCCGGCCTCACGACGAACGACATCACCGTCTGGATGAGCCATGGCGACCGGGTGACACAGTTGCCGCAGGGATTTCAGTCCTTAGCCCATTCTGCCAACTCCAAATATGCCGCTATTGGCGATCCGGCGCGGAAACTGTACGGGTTGCAATTTCACCCTGAAGTGACGCATACGCCCCAGGGTAAGGACATTTTACGGGCCTTTTTGTATGGCGAGTGCGGGTGCACGGGCGGGTGGACGGCCGCCAATTTTATCGAGGAAAGTATCACAAAAATTCGAGAGCAAGTCGGGACGGGGAAAGTCATCTGCGGACTATCGGGTGGCGTGGATTCCTCGGTCGTGGCGGCGCTGCTGCATCGAGCAATTGGCGACCAATTGACTTGCATTTATGTGAATAATGGCCTGATGCGCAAGAATGAATCGGAGCAGGTTATCGCCGCCTTTCGACAGGAGATGCATGCCCATTTGATCGCGGTGGAGGCCACCCAAACATTTTTACAGGCGCTGGCTGGTGTGACTGAGCCGGAAGCCAAACGCAAGATTATCGGCGAAAAGTTCATCCGCGCCTTTGAAGCCGAAGCTCGCAAACTGGGTCAGGTAGATTTTTTGGCGCAAGGCACGCTCTATCCGGACGTGATTGAGAGCGCCAACCGCCACCGCAACGATCCGGCGGCGAAAATCAAAACGCATCATAACGTGGGTGGCCTGCCGGACGACATGCACTTACAACTGATTGAACCGCTGCGCTATCTGTTCAAAGATGAAGTCCGCGCGGTCGGCAAGGCCTTAGGATTGCCCGATCAGATTGTCTGGCGGCATCCGTTCCCCGGCCCGGGGTTGGCCGTGCGGTTATTGGGCAATATCACCGAGGATCGGCTGAATACGTTGCGCGAGGCCGATGCGATTTTTATCGAAGAACTCTGGGCATCCGGCTGGTATCACAAAACCTCACAGGCTTTTGCCGTGCTGTTGCCGGTACAGAGTGTGGGCGTGATGGGCGATGGCCGCACCTACGCCAATGTGATCGCGCTGCGGGCGGTTACAACCGAAGATTTCATGACCGCCAATTGGGCACATCTGCCGGTAGACCTTCTGACCAACGTCAGCAATCGGATCGTCAACGAAGTGCCTGGCGTCAACCGCGTAGTCTATGATGTCACCAGCAAACCCCCAGCGACGATTGAGTGGGAGTAACCGAAGTATGGAAAGTCAAAATGGCGCAACCTACGCGCAAAATTACGATATAGCAATCCTAAACTGGTTATAGATTGTCGTTGCGAGGCTTTGCGAAGCAATCCCGACGAGATGGCTTCGTCGCGGACTCCTCGCCATGACGCAACTCATTTAGGCTTGCTATATGTAATCGGCATTGATCTTGACACATCGAGTACGAAAACTGTTTGAAGTTAGTTCAAGAGTTGGGAGGTAATCCTGCGATATTGAAGGGCAGACCTTGATTCAAAACTGGATGAATCCTGGCCTGCCCCCACTTCTTGCTCACACTCACCGGATGTCACGAGAAAATCTGCCGGTCCAAAAATTCAGCAGGCCCCTCTAATTGCGGAATCTGAATGAACCCATTATCACGCAGCCGCACAAGCGTGTCCTGGTGCGCCTCACGATAGGTCAGCTTGAAGTTGGCGCGTTTGAAGGCTTCGCCCATATAGTACGAGAATGCGCCGCGCGCCTGGCCGCCAAACCGTTTTTCCTGCGCTTCCTGATTAGATTGGCAGGCGGTCATGAGTATGTGATTCTCTTTCATAATCACTTCGCCAATGCGTCTGGTTTTTAACGCAATGCCGCGCCCCCGGTGCTCAATATCTAACGGGGGTTTGATGTAGCGAGTTTTCTTGTATTCCGGCTCGCTCACCGTGCCATCAGCGCGCACTTCGGCCCACATCGAACGCGTAGCCGTCCCAGAATTGCAGCAATCGAACACCACCGTCAGATTGGCGCCCTGCGGCACTCGCTTAAAATAGGTCCCTAAGATATCATCCGTCAACGGATCATCCCAGTTCAGGTCATGCGGGCACAAAATTTCATCCATGTGATCTTCCAGTTCATCACCGTCGCGGTCGCGCACTTGCGAGCCATGCCCGGCATAGAAGAAGACCATCACGTCTCCCGGTTTGGCGTCTCTGGTCAACCAATCGATCCGTTCTAGCATCGCTGCTTTCGTAGCGCGTTCATCCATCAGCACGCGGATATTGTCGGTTGGAAAACCGAAGTGATCTTGGAGCATGCCGCTCATAATCGCTGCGTCCATCGTACATCCTTCAAGATTCCAGGACGGATTCCTGTATTTATCGATCCCCACGATTAATCCTTTCTTCATACCTGCCTCCTTGTTCGTCACTACTGGTTGTTGTGGTTTTGGTTGTTGCTGCGGTGGTTTCGACTGTGTCGAAAATTCCTTCGAGATTGCCGCCCAATACGATTTTAACTTTGCCAGCCACATACGATGTGTCCTTAGAATG
>JAFGJA010000587.1 GCA_016929355.1 Anaerolineae bacterium
CCCCTCGGATACACCGCCACCGCCACCACCAAGTGCTACGCCGACAGCCACGTCAACGCCGGGGCCGTATGAGCATGTGATCCGCGCTGGTGATACCTGCATCGGGATTGTGTATGAATATGGGCATCTGGATTTGGCGGTGATCGGGGTGATGGAAGACCTTAACAATATGCGCGATTGCGGGTCTTTGCCGGGGCCGGGGAATGTGATTTTAGTGCCGCGTCCAACGGCTACCCCCACTCCATTCGGAATGGATTTGACGCAGACGGTTATTGCGACCAATGCGCCGCCCATGATTACGCTAGAGGCCGGGGCGAGTTTTTCGGTGCAGAAATATACCGTCCAGGCCGATGATACTTTGAGCAGTGTGGCGATTTTACATGATAGTTCGCTGCGGCAGATTTGTGAATTGAATCCCTTGCCGGATGGATTGAACTGTGGCGGGTGTGAATGGCAGTCGGAGAACTGCTGCTGCCCGAATCCGCCGCTTTTGAGTCAGGGGCAAGAGATCAATGTGCCTGCGCCGCCGCCCACGGCTACGCCGACGCCGACGCTAACCGGCAGCGAAACGCCCACGGCCACGCCGACGCATGATGCCCCCTGGCCCGTTTATCCGGCGGCAGGCAGCGAAGTGATAGGACCTGTGCGGTTAGCGTGGCTGACGGTGGGGCTGCTGAGTGATGACGAGCATTACCTCGTGCTGGTGACGGATGAAACCACCGGAACGACTTTCAACGCGGCGACACGCCAGCTTTCGTTTGAGATTCCGAGCGATTATCTACTGGTCGATGGACAGGCACATACGTTTGCGTGGCAGGTGGTCGTTGTGCGCTTGGGTGAGGATGGCTTTTTCTATCCGAGCGGGCAAGCGCTGCCCGAATCGCGTTTTACCTGGTTGGGGTGGGAATAACCTCACCCCCCGGCCCCCTCTCCACGTGTGGAGAGGAGCAGATCGATGTATGGTTAAATCCCTGAGCGTTGCGCCAGGGATTTTTTATTCCGGGGTAGCGGTTGGGGTTTGATCCAGGGCAGGATCACGCACACTCTCAAGCGCGATATTGAGCGTGGTCCCTTTTTCGAGCATGGTCGTGACTGTCTTGGCGTCACATTGTTTGTAATCGGGCTGGCGCGGATAGGTGACTTCGTAGTGATATTTGACATTTGGGTCAAGCTCAACTTCGATTTCCTTGCCCTCATCGACGGTGTAATCGGCTAAATGACCGGTTTCGGTGTTGGTCAGGGTAATGGTAGCTGGACCGCATTCCGTTTCATTGGAAAAGCGGAGGGCAGTTTTGGGTGTGCAGGCGGTCAATATCAGCAGCGCCAGCAGAATGAGCAGCAGGCTAAGTAAACGGCGGATCATGAGTGTCAGTTTCCTCGCACGTCAGGCAGGTCAAGCCGCCGGATTATAGATGAGTTCGGGGGAAAAACACAAGTCTTGTGCTACACTGTCCCGTTGTCGTATTTATTGTCGCCGATGAAAGGAAGCGTGAGTATGCGTGCGGTTATGTTTGATGGGGCATTGCACGTCGTAGACCGTGAGTGGCCGCAGCCGGATGCGGGTGAAGTTGTGATTCGTCCGCGTTTGATGGGGATTTGCAATACTGATTTGGAATTGATGCAAGGCTATAAAGATTTTTCAGGCGTGTTGGGACATGAGTTTGTAGGCGAAGTGATTGAAGGCGCGCCGGAATGGATGGGGCGGCGGGTGGTGGGTGAGATCAATGTGACGTGCGGATCATGCGATTTTTGCCGGCAGGGGATTCCCTCACAGTGCCGGGACCGGCGGGCATTGGGGATACAAAATTATGATGGGGCGTTTGCTGAGGCGTTCCGGCTGCCGGTAGCGAATTTGTGGACCGTGCCTACTAAAGTGCCGGATGAGATCGCTGTGTTTGCGGAACCATTGGCCGCCGTGTGCCAGATAGTGGAAGCGGTGCATATCCGTCCGATTGACCGGGTGATCATCATCGGGGCGGGTAAATTGGGCTTGTTGGCGGCGCAAGTGCTGCGCTTGACCGGGTGCGATCTGTCGGTGATTGTGCGGCGTGAGCGGCAGTCGGCATTGCTGGCGGGATTGGGTGTACAGGCGGTGGCGCGCGACAAAGTGGCTGACGGTCAGGCGGATATTGTGATCGATTGCACGGGTAACGCGGGCGGTTTTGCGGAATCCCTCGATCTCGTGCGTCCGCGTGGCACGGTAGTGCTCAAAAGTACCTATGCCGATCTGCCGCAGGCTGATTTAACGCGGGTGGTTGTGGAGGAAATTAAGGTTGTAGGCAGCCGGTGTGGACCATTTGGTGCGGCGTTACGTTTGATGCAGCGCGGTCTGGTTGATCTGCGGCCTTTGATTGAGGCGCGTTATACGTTAGAGGAGGCTGAACAAGCCTTCCAACACGCCCGGCAGCCCGGAACCTTAAAAGTGCTGCTGCATGTGGGATAAGCAAAAGGGAGGTCATACTAAAACCTCCCTACACATGCTAATGTTCTGGCGATGACCATTCGATGCTGCCGGGCAAACGACGATTGGGCAGTTCAATACCTTCGACATAGGGAAGGGTGAAGAAAAATTCGGTTCCTTCTCCCAGTTTGCTTTGCAGCCCGATCTGGCAGCCGTGTGCTTCGATGATCCGTTTCGAAATGGCGAGGCCCAGGCCCGTGCCGGTAGCTTCGTTAGCGGTGGCGGCGACGCGGAAAAACTTCTCGAACATGTGCGCCTGATCTTCTTCGCTGATGCCGTACCCCGTGTCGCGCACACTGACCCGTAAACAGTTAGGGGGACATCCTTCACGCTCGTCGCGCAAATCAACCGCGCAGAAAATCGCACCCTGTTCGACGTTGTATTTAATAGCATTGGTGAGCAGATTGAGGATGACTTGTTTGATTTTGTCCCGATCTGCATCCGCGTGGAAATGATCGCCGGTCACTGAGATACGAATACTGCGTTCGGTGGCGCGGGCGCGGACGATCTCTGTACATTCGTCGAGCAGCCGCCGGACATCGAAAATTTCCGTATGCAGCCGGGTTCGGCCTGACTCCAGCCGGGCCAAATCCAGAAAGTCGGTGGTTAACACGGCAAGGCGTTCTGTTTCCATCTGCATGGTGGTCACGATGTCGTCGCGCATACTATCGGGCAGAGTGGGGCGTTGGAGCAGGGTGGTGCTGGCTTTGAGCGCGGCCAATGGGGTACGCAGTTCGTGGACCATCTCAGCGATGAAATCGCTTTGTTGGAACAGCCGCGCATTTTGGACGGCAATCGCGGCTTGATTCGCCAGCGCTTGCAGGGTATCTACATCGTCCTGAGTCCAGGGCTGATCATCGCGCTTATTGATGGCTTCGACCACGCCGATGGGTTTATTCTGGGCGCTCATCGGCACGGCTAACAAGTTGCGTGTCAGAAAGTCAGTGGTTTTGTCCACGCTGGGGAACCAGCGCGAATCTTCGCGCACATCTTCAACAAGGACGGGTTCATTATGACTCGTAACCCAGCCGGCAAGACTGCTGTCCATCGGAACGGGAATCGCTTCCATTTCGGCGCGGGTCATGTTCGAAGCGGCCTCGAATTTCAATTCGCCGGTTGAAGGGTCCATCAGCAGCAAGGAGGCTTCTTCGGTTTCGGTGAGTTCGGTGGCGGCATTGAGAATCAGTTTGAGCAGCGCGCCTAGATCGAGCGTCGAGTTTAACTGGCGGCTGATGACCATCAGGCGCTCATAACGGGCTTGCAGCCGGTGATAGCTTTCAACAGTTACATAATCACTCGTCATTGGTTTATTTCTCCAAAACATCTGCTAGCCGGGGCAGTATATCCA
>JAFGJA010000588.1 GCA_016929355.1 Anaerolineae bacterium
GCGATGAAAAACGCCAGCAGACCCGCGACCAATGCCAAACGGTGCTGATCGGTCCAGCGCGCGCCGCCACCGGAAGCGTAGACTAAGCACGTCCACGCGATCACCAGCAGCGCCCCTAATACGATGCAGAACGGCAGCAGGGGCGGCGGCGTGGTCATTTCCGGCAGCATGTAGACGCTCACCATGACGCCGGTAGTCATCAGACCGCCGATCATGCCAAATACCCAGGGGCGCGGCGCGGATTGCCCCCGATCCGCGAACGGATGCGCCGGGATGTGCAGCGCCAGCACAATCAGCGCGATCACCAGCGCGATCAGGGCGATTAAGCCGGTGAGGGGCGGCATGAAGGATACAAACAGCCCGATCACAACGGTCCAGGCGGGCACGGCTACCGCGCACCACAACAACGCCCGATCACTGATCCACGACTCGTGACGCCGCTCCGGGTGGAACATTTCGGTCAGCGCCACCGCCGCGAAGATACTCAGCGCAATGTGGAAATGCACCAACCCGATTGATAGCGACCAGTTAAACGCATACACATGCTGGTATGTCGCCAGCGCGCCGAGTTCGTCCCACATGGGATTGAACATCACGCGCGTGACGATGCCCTCAAAGACGAGGCTGAACGCTGCACCGAGTAGAATCAAACTCGCCCAGCCTTTGCCATTCCGCACGACCAATTCCCGCGCGACCAGTGCGCCGCAGCCATACGGAATAAACGTGATCCCGATAATGATCGGGTTGAAAAATTCCCAGAGCGGCTGGTGATGCGACACCAATTCCGCCATAACCGGGGCGAGGATGAACAGTTTCCAGTGAGGAGCGAGGTTGAGAAACCAGGTGGTGAAACGGGTCCAGGCGCGCGCAAGTTGGGTCATCGTGTGTCTCCTGTTGTGATACGTTATGGATTAGTACGTTTCACATATTTTTTACGTTGCACCGTTTTTACATTCTGCTGAGATTCGCCACCTCATCCGCCCAGGGACTCAGGCGTTTTTTCTTCAGATTCTCCCTGATCACCCACCGCACATCGGGATCATCCCAGGCGAGCCACGCGCGCATCAGGGGGAATCCGGCCTCTGGCGCGGCGGCCACCGTGACGCTGACCGTATAGCCGAGCGCTTGCCGCAGCGTGCGCACGCGATCCGTTTTGCGTGATTTTTCCGGCAGGCGGCGCAGATACGAGAGCGCGGCATAGTGCAAATCCAGCGCAGCGAGCGCGTGATCCTGTTCCGTCAATAAATCCGGTTCTGCGATCCCGGCGACGAGCGCGCGCCATTCTTCCGGGCCAATGTCGAGCGCGGCGCGGCGTAAGCGGTGGATGGTGGGGTCCCACTTGCGGGCTAACATGCGCTGCAAGCCCATCGCCACCGCTTCACGAATTCGCCAGAGCGGACTTTTCGCCAGCGTGAACATCATCATCACGCCCGCTTCAATCTGCTGAAAGGCGGCAGCCCATTCGCCAAACGCCACCGCGCCGCAAAATTGGGGCATTTGCAACGGCGAATCGGGATCGCTGCCGAACTGCTCCGGTGGATGGCGATTCATCAACACCCACAACAGCCATTCCATTGCTACGTAACTCCGGCGCAGCGAGTTTGACGGTGAATTGCAAAAGGCGTTGACCTCATCGGCAAAAGCGGTTGCCATTTCCAGATTCGCGCGGCGGCCCGGTAATTGGCTATGGTCGATGACGTAATCTTCCAGCGCGGCAATATCGGGATCGAGCAAATGCACGCGCAAATGGCGCGGGTTGAGGCTGTAGCGCGCCATCATAAATTCGTTCGGGGAGAGCAACCCCGGCGAATCGAGCGCGGCCAGCAGCAACGGTTGGAGCGCGGCGCGGTGCGTGTCACGTTTCGAAGAGGGTTTAGAAGACTTGGCTGACATACGATACAATCCTAAAAGTGTGTCGTGATAAAATGACTCAGGTTTTGCAGTTGATCCGTTGGCATACGGATTAGGTTCCTACAAATGGATAAATAGTTATTAATTATACATTATCAGCGCTGACTGATACCTGACGATTTGACTAATAACTAATAACTAAAGACTTACAACTTTTTTAAAGGAGCGACTGATGGCCCAAGCCTGGGAATACTGCGAATTGCGCCAGGAAATCGCCCTCGGCGTCATGCACCGCCAGTATATCCTGTTTTACCACGTAGGCGAAGCGTGCGAAGAAGTGGCCGTGACGAACCGCGAAGTAGCGATTGCCCAACTCGGCCTTGAAGGGTGGGAGATGATCAGCACGATGGGATCGTTTGCGACGGATAGCAGTGGGTTTCGCGTGTTTTTCAAGCGCCCGATAAATGAATAACGGGAGAACGAATAAAGACAACTGTCAGCCACTAAAGATCGATTGCCAATCGTATAGTGTGCATGTCTAGTTTGACTACGACTCGGTGTAAAAGTGTGGATATAACTCGTCTTCTGGCACAAATTCACTGGCTTGGCAAAAAATGCTGCGCAGAGTGCCAATACGGATCGGTTTGTTACCATGTACGGCAACAACAAGTCGCTGGCGTTGCCCATTACTGGTGATGCGTTCCAGTTTGACATGGCTACCTTTTTGGTTGTAGATTTCGAAGCCAAACTCACGCAGAATTTTGATTACTTCTTTGCCCGATAAACGTCGAAGTCTAGGCATAAGCCTCTGTCACCTCAACATTCACTTCTAGGCGTGGCAACGTGGGCAGATTGTCATCTTCGTAATACAATTCCACTGCCTCACGCAAATTTCGCAGCGCCGTTTCAATCGTTTCGCCATCGGTCACGAGCGCAATTTCGACGCCGTTGATCACGTAGTAGATACCATCTTCGTCGTCGTAACGCTCCATGTGAAAATGTAGCACATCGGGCATGGTCTGCGCTCCTGTTGTTTTGATTGATAATTGTATTCTATGATGAAATGACCGTGAGCGGAATAACGCCGCCGACCTCACCCTCGCTACGCTCGACCTCGCCCGGCGTCGGCGATCCAGGCAAGCGGGCCTGCATCGACCAGGGGCCGGTCCACGTAATCTCGAC
>JAFGJA010000084.1 GCA_016929355.1 Anaerolineae bacterium
CGCGCAATGGCCGACGATCTGCGCCTCGATGTCTGGTTGATGGGCTACATGATGCCCGTTGAGCGCGAATTCGTCAGCCCGGAATTTGTGCGCCTCGGTACACAGTTATCTTGCGCGGAGATGATTCGCGGCGGAACGACGTTATTCTCCGATATGTATTATTACGAAGGCGATGTCGCTGCCGCCACTGCCGCCGCCGGGATGCGCGCTGTTTGTGGCGAAACGATCATCAAATTTCCCACGCCTGACGCCGAAAGTTACGAAGATGCGCTGGACTATACGCGCCAATTCATCGGTGAGTGGAAAGATCATCCCCTGATTGTGCCCTCGGTTGCGCCGCACGCGCCCTATACCTGTACCGATGAAATCCTGCAAGCCTGCGCCGATCTCGCGGTTGAATTTGATGTGCCGTTGCAAATTCACATCCTGGAAACGAAGCAGGAAGCGGACGACGCTTGGGAACTTTACGAGAAAAAGGTGGTCAATCGTGTTGCTGATCTGGGCGTGTTCCGTGCGAAAAGCATTGCCGCGCACTGCGTCCACGTCGATACCGAGCAAATTCGCCTGCTGATCAGTCATGGCGTTTCTGTCGCGCATAACCCGACGAGTAACCTCAAGCTGGCGAGCGGGATCGCGCCGGTCAAAGAGATGCTCGAACGCGGCGTAAAACTCAGCGTTGGCACGGACGGGGCCGCCAGCAATAACGATCTGGATATGTTCGAAGAAATGCGACTCGCGGCGCTCCTGGTCAAGGGCGCGACACATGATCCGGTGGTGCTGCCCGCCAAAGAAGCCCTCCTGATGGCGACCCGGTGGGGGGCGGAAGCGCTGTATCTGGGCGACATTACGGGCAGTCTCGAACCGGGCAAACGCGCCGATCTGATCGCTCTCGATCATGCTCCCTTGCACAATATGCCGCAGTTCACCCGCGATCCCGACAGCCTCTATTCGCAGGTCGTCTATGCGAGCAAAGCCGCCGATGTGTGTCATGTGATGGTCAATGGGCGCTGGCTGATGCGGGAGCGGGAACTGCTGACGCTGGACGAAGCCGCGATCCGCGCGCAGGCCGCCGAATATGCTGCTAAGATGGATCAATTCCTGATCGCGCGGGAGGGGAATGTGCTCAATAAGCTGGTGGCGATTGGGGGCGTGCAGCAGGAGGAAAGTTTCGAGATTCAGGTCAAAGCAGAGGTTGATGGGGCGGGCGAGAGTATGATCGACAATTTGCTGAATCATCCCGCCGTTGAGATGGTCAAGCACAATCACTATCGCCAGTATGATACCTATTTCTTGTTCGCAGATCGGGAACAAGGCCGCGTCCGCTACCGCGAAGATGATCTGATCGATGATACCGGGGAATTAGGGATTGTGCGGTCCCGCCTGACTTACACCGGTCCGGCCAGCGAACGCGAATTCGACAAAGCCATGCTGCTGTCGCATTCACGGTTTATCGCCCCGGCGGATCGTCCTCTGCGTTTCTACCGCGAATATTTCCAGGCCGAGCGCGAATGCGAAATCCATAAGGATCGGCGGCGCTGGCACATCCACTATAAGGGTGTCTTGTTTTACGTGAATCTGGATCGCATCATGGAGCCGGAAATCGCGCATCACTATATCGAGATCAAAACGCGCACCTGGTCCAAGTGGGACGCTGAATATAAAGCCGAGTTGATGTCTGAGATATTGAACGATATACTCAAGATTACACCGGATAACCGCGTTGTGCTGGAATACGTGAATCTCTGCGCACGATAACGGCAGATTCGACGGTTGACCTACAAAAAATGTGGGGGCGGGCTTGCCAACCCGCCCTGATCCCTCCAAGCTTGGAGAGACGGACAAATTAGAAAGCATTCAAAAGCGGTGTTTCAAAGCATTCAGGATAAGTGTTGAAGACAGCGCGAATGCTTTCTCATTTCATCTGCGATTTGTCCGTCCCCCCACGTTTGGAGGAATACGCCATATCACCTGACTCACCCTCTCCATTGCTCGCCAGAGCGGGGAGAGGGGGCAGGGGGTGAGGTTTTGTAATCGATCACACTTCTTTCGTTGCGCGCGGATCAAGCGCATCTCGCAAACCATCGCCCAGAAAATTGAACGCGAACATGATAAGGAACAAGGCCATCGCCGGGAAAAGCGCCTGATTCGGGTAGCTGATCAAGGCGTTCGAGCCATCCGCGATCATTGCTCCCCAACTGGGGCGGGGCGGGTTGACGCCTAAGCCAATGAAGCTGAGAAACGCCTCAAACGAAATATAAGTCGGGATTGCCATGCTTTCCGCAACAACGATGGGGCCCAGAATGTTTGGCAGCACATGCCGCAGCAAGATGAACGAGTCGCGTTCGCCGATAGAAATCGCTGATTCGATATATTCCTGCTGCCGGATCGAAAGCACCTGGCCGCGTGCTAACCGCGCCGTGCCCATCCACGACGTTAATCCCACGCCGATGAAAATGAACAACATGCCCCCAAACACCGAGTCGATTTTGTTTAACCGGTGGACGAGTGTGCCTTCCTGTCCGGCGTCGGCGCTGGCGCGGAAAAAGGCCATTAGCAGGATGATCAGTAGCAGCGTCGGGAACGCATACATGATGTCCACAAAGCGCATCATCAGGTTATCGACCTGCCCGCCCATATAACCCGCGATCATGCCGTAAATCGTGCCGACGACCAGGCTGAAAAATGGTCCCACAAAGGCCACCGACAGCGAAATACGCGCGCCGTAAACGATCCGGCTTAACAGATCGCGTCCCAGGTTATCCGCGCCCAGGGTGTAATCGTTGTTGACACGCACATAACCCCCATCCTCGCCCATCGGAATCATGGCCGGAAAAATATCTGTTACCCATTCCGGGGCGGAATTACGGGCCAGGATGTTTTGTTCCTCATACGAATAGGGCGCGATCATCGGGGCAAAGAACGCGACCAGAATGTTAATGAGGATAATCGCCAGCCCGATCATAGCGGCCCGGTTCCGCCGGAGCCGCCGCCACGCATCCTGCCAGGGGTTGCGCGATGCTTCAACCGTACTCAATTGTGTAACCTCAGCCGCACCTGCGCCCTGTTGTAGATTTTCTGCAACCGACATAATGGTTAACCGTCCTGATATAGTTTGATAGTTTCTCTGCAAATGAGCCTGAGTTATAAGTTATAAGTTTTCAGTAAATCCTGATGCCTTAAGAAGCGCTTGGTTAGGTTTTACTAATAACTTAGAACTTTTTGCTGCTGTGAAAATCGTCACCATTGCTCGAATCTGCCGAAAAGCCAAAAGTGCATAACTAGTTCAACCGGATGCGCGGGTCCAACCAGGCATACGTTAAATCAACTACGAAATTCGCCATGACAATGAAAAAGGCAAATACCAACGTCGTCCCCATGATCACGGAATAATCCTGATTTTGGATACTCGTCACGAAGTATGATCCCATGCCGGGAATGCCAAAGACGCGCTCGGTGACAAACGTCCCGGTGATCAGCGCGGCAAACAATGGTCCCAACACCGTCGCCACTGGAATCAGCGCGTTTTTGAGCGCATGAACCACCACCACATAGCGTGGGCGGAGTCCTTTGGCGTTAGCGGTGCGGATATAATCCTCGTTCAACACTTGCAGCAGACTCGCGCGGGTGAGCCGGGCCAGCAGCGCCGATTGCGCAAACCCCAACGCGAACGAAGGCATGAGGGCCTGGTCCATGTCACCCCAGCCCTGGGTCGGGAGCCAGCCCAATTCCACCGCCAGGATATATTTCATCAGTGGCCCCAGGATGATCACCGGGACCGATACCCCCAGGATCGCCGCGCCCATGCTGAAGTAATCATACATGGTGTTTTTGCGCAAGGCGGCGATTGTCCCTAACGGGATGCCGATGGTCATCGCAATGATCAGGCTGTAAATGCCCAGTTCGGCGGAAACGGGCAGTTGTTCGCGCATAATGTCGTTCACACTGCGCGTGGGCGAGCGGTACGAAGGGCCGAAGTTGATCCAGCGCAGCGCCGTATAGTCACCGCCGGGCAAATCAATGTTCACAAGGTAATTGTCTGTCACTGAAAACGTGGTTTTTTCTGTCGTGATCGTCGGGATCATCAGGTCAACCATGTAATCAAAATATTGCTTGTAGAGCGGATCGTCCAGATGATACTTGGCATTCAGGTTTTCCAGGGCGGTGGGACTGAGCTGCTTTTCGCGTGAGAATGGGCCGCCTGGAACCTGGTGCATGATAAAAAATGTGATCACTGATACCACAAATAACACGCCTACCAGGTAAAGCAAACGTCTGGCAAAATACTGTAACATGGTGCTCTCTTTCGGAACTTCCCTTGTCGTGTCCCTGACTCTCCCGTTCTCCACAGGTTGTGTAGCGCTACTATTTCAGATGGAGAACGGGCCGGGGATGCAGTTGGCTTTTTTGGCAAAATTATGATTGGCGCTATTACGAAACTCTATTTCGGCATTCCCCGCAACATTTCGGTATAATCGAAGGTGTAGGGGGCGTTCCCGTCCGTCTAAACGTGAAACGCCCCTTGCTTGCTGCGGGCGAGTCGTTGCTGCGACTCGCCCCATCTCAACCCAGCCCGCCCCGCAAGTTATGCGTTGGCGGCTAGCGGTTGATGTCCCACGTATTGAACCGTTCCACGCGATCCGCCGCAAAGCTGCGCGTCACGTAGGTCTGGGTCATTTCCTGGTTGGTATAGAAATAGATCGGGGCGATGGCGGCCACTTCGTTCACCAGAATGCCCTCGGCCTGCGCATACAGGTCGCGGCGCACATCCGGGTCAGTCTCGGTGGCGGCTTCATCCAACAGCGCCCAGAATTCTTCCGTACCCCAGTTGGTGTGGTTGTTGCTGTCTTCGCCCTTGCTGCGGAACACATCACCAATGAAGCTGCTCGCATCGGGATAGTCGTAGCACCAGCCGGAACGGAACACGCCGGGGGCATCGCGGCGCAGCGTCTCGTTAAAGACGTTCGAGTCCTGCGATGAAATCGTGACTTCGATCCCCAGTGTTTCTTTCCACATCTGCTGTACGGCCTGCGCGATAGTGGCGTGCGCCTGCGAGGTGTTGTGCATCAGCGTGATTTGCGGCATGGTTTCAACCGTCACCCCGGCTTCTTCCAGATACAACGCAAATTCGGCTTTCGCCCCTTCCGCGTCGCTCCAGATGGCCTTATCGGGATAATCTTCTTGCTTGACACCCGGCGCAACATCGGGCCGCGTGAAGAAACCAGCCGGGACCTGACCACCATTGGTGATCTGCACGATCACGTCACGGTCAATCGCCATCGAGAGCGCGCGGCGCAGATGGACGTTGTCGGTGGGTGGCAGTTCGACATTGAAGCCGTAGAAGTAGGAGCAGATGTCCGAGGCGATCCGCAGTTCTTCAG
>JAFGJA010000589.1 GCA_016929355.1 Anaerolineae bacterium
GGTGGGGGCCGGGTTGGATTTAGGCGTGGTGGAGGATTTTGCCGGGAATGTGCGCGCGGTCCCGCCCAGTATTGGCGCGTGGGAATGATCGATATAGGCCGGGTGTTTGGCAGGAATGGTGTACCCTTTCCGTCTCATTAGAGTCAAGTTAGAATAGGACGAGATCGTTCATACATTGTGGGGATTATGGATCGTGACGAATCAAGCTGACAACCCTATCGCCCGCCGTGCGGAATTTTTACCGTTTTCGCCTCCCTCGCTCACCGAACTAGAAGTCGATGCCGTTGTTGATACACTGCGTTCAAATTGGATCACGACCGGCCCTAAAACGAAGCGTTTTGAACAGGAATTTGCCGACTTTTTGGGCGTTCCGGTGGCGCTGGCGCTAAACTCTTGTACGGCAGGGCTGCATCTGGCCTTAGCCGCCCTGGATATGGGTCCCGGCGATGAAGTGATCACGACGCCCATTACCTTTGCCGCCTCGGTGAATGTGATCGAGCATGTTGGTGCAACCCCGGTGCTGGCTGATGTTGAGCCGGACACCTTGAATATCAGCCCGCAGGCAGTCGAAGCCGCCATCACGCCCCGCACCCGCGCCCTGATGCCCGTACACTATACCGGCCATCCGGTGGACATGCAGCCACTCCTTGAACTGGCACGGTTGCACAACTTGCGTATTATTGAAGATGCCGCGCACGCTTTTCCCGCCGCCTATAACGGGCAAAAGATCGGCGGGATTGGTGATTTTACGGCGTTTAGTTTTTATGCCACCAAAAACCTGACGACTGGCGAAGGTGGCATGTTAACCGGCGATCCTGACCTGCTGGACCGGGCGCGTATCTTGAGTTTGCACGGCATGAGCAAAGACGCCTGGAAGCGGTATGATCATAATGGTTCCTGGTATTATGAAATCGTCGAACCCGGTTACAAGTATAATATGACCGATATTCAGGCCGCATTAGGGCTGGTGCAATTAGCGCGGATTGAAACGTTGCAGCAGCGCCGCCGCGAAGTTGTGGCCGCCTACAATGCTGCATTTGGTGCGTTGGCGGAGGCTGAGTGTCCGGTCACACGGAGTAATGTTGATCATGCGTATCATCTGTATCCGTTGCGGCTGAATCTGGAAAAACTATCCCTGGATCGGGCGCAGTTTATCAATGAACTGCGCGAGCGCAATATCGGGAGCAGCGTCCATTTTATTCCCATCCACAGCCACCCGTATTATCAGCACAAGTATGCGTGGCAGCCCAACGATTTCCCGGTGGCATGGCGTGAATATCAGCGTTTGGTATCGCTGCCTCTCCATCCGGGATTGACCGATGATGATGTGCAGGCTGTAATTAATGCCGTCGTCGATATTGTGGAACGGTTCAAATGCTGAAACGGGCGTTTGATGTGATCTTCAGTGCAGTGGGGCTAGTCATACTCGCCCCCCTTTTTTTGATTCTGGCGCTGCTGGTGCGGATCACCTCGCCGGGACCGGCTTTTTATCACGCGCAGCGCGTGGGCAAAGATGGGCAGGCATTCACCTTAATCAAGTTTCGAACAATGGTCAGTGGGGCCGCGCAGCAAGGACCGGGTATCACCGTTGCCAATGACCGCCGCGTGACCCCGATTGGGCGCTGGCTGCGACAAACTAAATTGGACGAGCTGCCGCAGTTGATTAATGTGCTGCGCGGCGAGATGAGTTTTGTGGGACCTCGCCCCGAAGACCCGCGTTATGTGGCGCTTTATACACCAGCGCAGCGCGCCGTGCTGAACGTGCGTCCGGGCATCACCAGCCAAGCATCGCTCCAATACCGCCATGAGGAACACCTTTTAAAGACGCAGGATTGGGAAGATGTGTATGTCCATCAGATTATGCCCGCGAAACTGGCGATTGATCTGGAATATGTGCAGCAGGCAACGCTCTGGGGCGATCTCAAATTGATCATCACTACAATTTTGGATATGGTTAAGTCGCCGCCAGCCTAAAGCGATAGATATATAGGTAGGAACCGTCCATGACTGATCAGCTAACAACATCCAGTGTCGTTCAGCAAAATACTAACTTGCTGGCCCAGAACATTGATGGGGATGTGATCGTTTTACATTTGGAAACGAACGAATATTATGGGTTGCAATCGGTGGCGCACCGTATTTGGGAGTTAATCGAGCAGCCCACTGTTATCGCGGCGGTGGTGGATGCGATCACCGAGGAATATAATGCGAATCGCAGTACCGTAGAAAACGACACCCTTGAATTCCTGCAACACTTGTTGGGTAAAGACTTGATCGCACTCAGCAGTGGAACCGGCGCAAGCTCATCCGATGCTTCTTGAGGATGTCCAAGCAACTCTATTTGGTTGTACTCGGCCAGGACTAGCTCGTTGAAGAGATGACACTGCACGAATGCAAAGGAGTCCTTAAAGTCATTGTCGGAAAAAGAAAACCTGAAGCGTCTGGCCCGCCTGATCGATGGTCGCCAAGCCTGGAGCGAGATTCCTGCTGATGAACACTGGGAGATTATTCATCTTGCCCGCTTTCATCATGTGTTTCCCTTGCTGTATCGCGCGATGGAAACGGGTGATGCGCACGCAAATGGTATCCTGCCCGAACTGAATATCGAAGTGCTGCAACATAAAGCCCGTTCGCTGCTGCTGGCAAAAACTGCCGCCGAAGTCAAACAAGTGTTGACTCGTGTCGAGATTCCTACGCTGTGGTTTAAAGGGTTGGCGCTGGCGTATACCATCTATCCGGCTCCCTGGTTACGCTGCATGGGAGATATTGATGTATTGGTGCCGGATGAACAATCCGAATTTGCTTTAACGCAATTGATCCAGGCTGGTTTTGTCAACCAATTCTACGAAACACTCGGCCTTCAATTACACGACATCAAAGCCCATAAAGAACTGGTGCATCATTTCACATTGTTCTCTAAGATGAAAGATGCGATGGTTGAACTCCATTACGATCTGTCCATCCGGCGCATTTCGCAGCTTGATGTGAGTATCTTGGATTGGTTCTGGGAACACGCGCACACGGTTCATACTCAGCAATTTGGGGATTTGTTGGTGCTCGATCATGAAAGCGAATTGTTACTCGTGGCGATCCACGATATTGTGCAGCACCAGAATCTCGCCGACCAGAGGAACGAAGTGCCGGGCGGGTTTGGCCTGAGCCGCAAATATGATCTGCATTTATTGGTTGGTCAGGATGGACTGGATTGGGATATGGTCTTTCGTCAGGCCAAAACATTTGGTTGGTTAGACCCATTTTGGATCGCCATCAAGCAGACGCATGACTATTTTGGGACGCCGACAAATCTCGATGCACTTGAACGCGAACTCCAAACAATCTACCACATCACCTATCGGAATCCCCTGCAGGATTTAGTCTCACTCAAAACCTATCGCGTGGCGTGGCGTTTTTTCTGGCACTTATCGCTGCATGACAAAGCGTCATTTATCTGGAACCGGATATTATTCATTCCCGAAGCAGATATCAGGGAAATTTATGGTCTGAGTGAGACACAACGGGTTTGGTCGTATCATATACGGCGCATCATCCAGAAGACATTTTCCGTGTTTCGCCTGGCGATCACGCTGACGGTGGCGCAAATCAAGCAAAAAGTGAAAAGAGATGATGATGAGTAAGGAGGATGTATGAGCTAGCTCAATAAAATTTGATACAATGCCCATGTAATCCAGCGCTTGACTCACGCTGGTGATTGCGGTATGCTCCGATTGAAAGAATGTTTGGGGCGGACCAACAATCACACTTCTTACAAAATTGACTCACTTTTATCAGCAAGATTATATGGTTTGAAGAGTTGATAGAGTATCTTCTGGGCACGGATACGTGGCGGATGGTGAGAAGATCGCTTAGTTAATACTTTTTGGCATGAGGGGTATAAGTTTTCTACTAAGCAAATGCTTACTTATACAGCAACCATGTTGCTCGTGTTTGGTGACTATCCTGCTAGCTGACAAACTAATGCGATCTGTGGCCTATTTGACTGGCTGAATAACGAAGCAGCGCAGTCAGCACGAAAGAAAAATCGAAAGCTGCCAATGGTGATGCAACCACACGTTCTCGCACTTATTCCCGCGCGTGGGGGATCAAAATCCATACCCCGCAAAAATATCAAACTCATGGCCGGTGTGCCGATGATTGCCTATAGCATCATGCAGGCGCAGGTCGCCCACACTGTTAATCGCGTCATTGTGTCAACTGATGACGAGGAAATCGCCCAGATCGCTCAAGAATGGGGCGCAGAAGTGCCCTTTATGCGGCCGGCGGCCTATGCGGGCGATCATGCGACGGATTTAGAGGTGTTTCGTCATGCGTTAGCGTGGCTGGCCGAACACGAGCAGTATGTACCGGATATTTGCGTCCATCTACGCCCGACGTATCCCATCCGTGACGAAGGGGATATTGATCGCGCAGTGGACTTGTTGGTGTGTAATCCTGATCTGGATGCCGTTCGTTCGATTGCGCCTGCGCCGGAAACGCCCTTTAAGATGTGGTTTATTGACGATGACCAGCGCATATCACCTGTTGTCGAGTGCGATACTCCCGAAGCCTACAATCAGCCCCGCCAGATTCTCCCCCCTGCGTATTTGCAAAATGCCTGTATTGACGTGGTGCGTGCGTCTGTGATCCGTGAAAAAAATTCGATGACCGGCAGCCATATTTTAGGGTTTGTTATGGATCACAATTTTGACATTGATACCGAGGCGCAATTCTTGCAGGTTGAGCAAGAACTGATCCGGCGGGGACTCCATCGTGCGCCCGCCGTGCAAAACCGGAAAAACAAGTGATGACTGAAAATACGACTCAAAACGCGACGGCAACGAAAACCTTTTGTTTTGACATTGACGGCGTGATCGCCACCTTAGCCCCCATTAGCGCTTACGATCAGGCTGGCCCGCAAGAAGCGATGATCGCGTTGATCAACCGGTTGTATGAGCAAGGGCACCGGATCATTTTGTTTACCGCGCGCGGATCGGCTACCGGCATGGATTGGTCCGAAGTGACGCGCACGCAGATGCAAGCCTGGGGTGTGAAGTATCATGAACTGCTGTTTGGCAAGCCCGCCGCCGACTATTATATTGATGATAAGCTGATCACGTTTGAACAGTTGACTCAACTGGTCGAAGCGTCAGATCAAAATACGGATTAAAGCACAGGTCAATAGGAGAAAAATGATCGTGGCTACGCCAACGTTTGCAGACCTATTCATTTTTGAAATGGCAAATAATCATCAGGGCAGCGTGGAGCATGGGCTGGATATTATCCGGGCGATGGGCAAAGTCGCCCGCACGCGCGGCATTAATGCGGCGGTCAAGTTCCAATACCGCGAACTCGATTCATTCGTCCATCCTGACTACCGGGATCGGGCTGATGTCAAGCACATTCCCCGTTTTCTGAGCACCCGCCTGACCAGCACCCAATTTTTGACGATGCTCAATGCTGTGCGCAACGAGGGTATGACGACGGTTGTCACGCCATTTGATGAAGCGTCGGTTAAAATGTGTCTTGATCATGGGGTGCAGATTCTTAAAGTTGCCAGTTGCAGCGCAATGGATTGGCCGCTTTTGGACGCAATTGCCCAGGCCAATAAACCGGTCATTGTTTCGACTGGCGGCTTGACCATCCGCGATATTGACAAAGTGGTCAGTTTTTTTGAACACCGCGCGGTCAAATTCGCCTTGATGCACTGCGTTTCAATCTATCCCACGCCTAATGAAGACTTGCAGCTCGATTTTATTGATCGCCTGAACCGTCGTTATCCCGGTATTTTCGTGGGCTATTCCGGCCATGAAGCGCCCGACAACTATGATCCGGTGAAAATTGCGGTGGCGAAGGGGGCCAAATTGCTTGAGCGCCATGTGGGTGTGCCGACGGATACGATCAC
>JAFGJA010000590.1 GCA_016929355.1 Anaerolineae bacterium
ACAGAATTGATCAATTTGTGTTGGTGGATTTTGGTGTGGGGCATACACTGGCTATACGCTTCCGCACATCCATCCTTCACCGCCTGTTTGCCGGACGGGTGAAGCCGCTTGCCAGGAGATTGATCGCAAACACGGTCATACTGAGCGCTACACCCGGCGCAAACGCGATCCAGGGCGCGGTACGGAAAGCGTTCCGGCCATCGGCCAGCATAATGCCCCAATCCGGTGCGCTGATGTCACCACCGTAGCCCAGAAACAGCAACGCCGTACCATTGAGAATCGCCCAACTGAGCGAAACCCCGGCAAAGGCGAATAAGGTCGGGGCGATAGTGGGCAGGATGTGCCGCAGCAGAATCCCGGCGGGGCGCGTGCCCAGGCTGCGGGCCGCTTCGACAAAGGCACGAGTCCGCGCGTCGAGGACGGTGGCGCGGGTCACACGCGCGTAGGGCGGAATCGCGGCGATGCCCACCGCCAGCGCAATTTGCAGCAGGCCGGGATCGAACACCGCGATCAGGGCTAAGGCCAGCAGCAGACTCGGAATTGCCAGCAGCGCATCCATGAGCGCCATCAGCACACCATCAACCCACCGGCCCGCGTACCCGGCGATCAGGCCAATGGTGACTCCTGGCACAAGGGTGATCAGCATCGTCAGCAGCGCCACGCCTAATGTGCGCCGCCCGCCATACACCACCCGGCTAAATACATCCCGGCCTAGCAGGTCTGTGCCAAAAAGGTGATCGGGGGAGGGGGCTTGCAGTTGGTCGGTGGGTTCGGCGTGGCGCGGATCGTGAGTCGCCAGCCAGGGCGCGCCCAGCGCTACCAGGACGATTCCGATCAAGAGTGTGGCGGCAATCACGCGGCGGCGCATGACTGTTTATCCCTTGTGGTGTTTAAATCCGCGTTATCTGCGTTCATCTGCGTCCCATGAAATGCTTTTGATCTTCTCTGGTCTTACCTTGTTTTTCTCTGCGTTCTTTGCGCTCTCTGCGGTGAATCATGAATCTGTGTCCTATTCTCACTCCCCATTCCCCACGCGCGGATCGATCCACCCATACAGAATGTCTGCTAGCGCATTGATTACGCTGTAGATCAGCGCGGATAACGCGATCACCCCCTGAATGACCGGGTAATCGCGGTTATTGATCGCTATCAGCAACACATTCCCCAATCCGCGCCGGACAAAAATCGTTTCCGTGATCACCGTGCCGCCGAGTAAGAAACCGAGTTGCAGGGCCACCACCGCGATCACGGGCAGTAAGCCCACGCGCAAAATGTGATCCAGTACATCCAGATTGGCGAGTCCTTTGGCGCGCGCCGTGCGGACAAAATCCTGAGTCGCGGCCTCGCGCAAGCTGGCGCGTGTCACCTGCGCGATGCTCCCGGCGGTATGAAAACCGAGGATGCAAGCGGGGAGAATCAGGTGGCGCGGACCGCCGCCGCCCACGCCGGGCAGCCAGGCCAATTTGACCGTAAAAAGATAAATAGCAAGGGTGGCGGTCCAGTAAACGGGCGTGGAGAGCATCAGAGAGGCGGTTGCTTCGGCGGGATAGCGGCCCCAACGCGGCATGAGTCCCGCCAGGATGCCTAATGTTACGCCCAGCATGATCGCTATCATGAGCGCCGTGAGCGCGAGCGTCGCGGTTGGACCAAGATTTTGCCCGATCATTTCGCTGACCGGCTGCCCGGAGATCAACGATTCGCCCAGATCACCGCGTCCGACTCCGGCGAGGTACGTGGTGTACTGCTGCCAGATCGGATCGTCAAAGCCGAGTTCCGCGCGGCGGAGCGCGATTTCCTCTGGCGGGACTCCGGCGCGGGTCAGGGTGGCGTCGAGCGCATCGCCGGGAAGCCAGCGCAGCGCGACAAACGACAGGGTGAGCGCTAACCAGGCGACAGTCAGCGCAGTGAGTATACGGCGTAACGTAAAGGGCATCATGCGCGAGTCAGTAACCTGATAGTGAGGTAGGGGCGACCTCACCCCCTGGCCCCCTCTCCACGAGCGGAGAGGGGAAATCAGGTTTGGATGGTATTGTCATCTGGCCTACGGCTCCAACTGGAAATTACGCAGGAGCGGCCACCAGCCCTGTGCTGTGAAGATGACGCCATCTAACTTGGCTGTTGAACCCGTGAGATTGACGTATTCACGAATGGGCAGCACGACTGCTTCTTCCATAATGCGCTGCTGCACCGAACTATACAGCATGGCGCGCGTGGTTTCATCAGATTGGCGGGTTGCTTCCGCCAGCCATGCATCGACCTCAGCATCGCTGAAACCGGACCAGTTGCTTGCGCCGCCGGTCATATAGTAGCGGTTGAGGACGCTTGCATCTACCGCAAAATCATAGAGGCCGATCAGGTCAAACTCGCCCGCATTTTTGCGCTCAACCAGCGTCGGGAAGTCCGGGACCTGGATCAGTTCGAGATCGATGCCCACTTCCTGCCATTGACTCTGGATCAGTTGGGCGACATCAGCCAGTTGATTCCAGTTCGCAAACACCATCGTTAATGTGAGCGGTTCTCCGTTGTTTTCCAGAATGCCATCATTATCTGTATCTGTGTAGCCCAGCGAGGCGAGAACGTCGCGCGCATAATTCGGATCGTAGGGATACATTTGCTCAACAGCCGCATCATAATACGGCGTGACCGAGGTGAGCGGCCCGTGTGCGACAGGTGACTGGCCGCGAAATACGGCGTCAGCGATGGCCGTGCGGTTGGTGGCATAGATCAATGCCTGCCGCAATGTGGGATCGGCCAGGCGCTGCGTATTGAAAAATAACTGCTGTGGCAGTCCGGCGATGGCGGTTGGGTGCAGGTCAATGGCCGGATTGCCGAGCAAAACTTCTGTATCGGTAGGCAGCAGTTCGCCCACGATCTGGATTTCGCCACTTTCTAAGGCGAGACTGCGCGTGGCGGCATCGGTATAAAAACGAAATTCGATCACATCCAGCGAGCGCCCGGTTACGTCGCCGTAGAAGACCGGTCCCCAGGCATAATCAGGATTGCGGCGCAGGATGATCCGTTCACCGGGCACAACTTCGGCCAGTTTATACGGCCCGGTCCCCACCTGATGCCACTGGTAGGTGTTATTGGTGTATTCCGCCAGTGCTTTTGGACTGGCAATGCTGAGATAGACCTGACTCAACCCATCCAACAGGGGCGCGTAAGGTTCGGAGAGATTGATCGTGATCGTATAGTCATCGCTGACACTGTGCCCGGTGTAGGGGCCGAGCAGCGATTTCGCTTTGCCGGAGCGCGTATCCGGGTTCACGATGCGATCCAGATTGGCGGCTACCGCTTGTGCGTTGAACGGTTCGCCATCATGAAAGATCACGTTGTGGCGCAAAAAGAATGTCCACGACAGCCCATCGGCGGACATTTCCCAGCGTTCAGCCAATCCCGGTACAAATTCCATTGTTTGCGGGTGACGGTAGACGAGCGTGTCATAGACGGAGAAAAACGGGATGCCGAGTTCGTTGCTGATATGGATGTGCGGATCAAAGCCGGAGGGGTTGAGCGTCAGCCCGTAGATGATGCTGACTTCATCCTCGCTGGCGCTCTGATCATCATCACTAAGCAGCAGTAAAACCGCGACTCCGGCTAACAGCAGGCAGAAGATCACCAGCAGCACGCCCAAAACGCCTAATCCGACAGGGCCGCGTCTGCGGAGTGGTTGTTGTAGACTCATGCAAAGTGCCTCTTTCTAGTGGGGAGTAGGAGTAACATCAGGATTGTAAACCAATATATAAACCGCGCCCGGTGATACCCTTTGGATCGTAGATTACTTCCAATCTGGCGGCGCGGAATGCAGCTAAGTAGTGTTCAGACGTAAATAAACCGAGTTCGTGGCGTTCGACAAAATGTTCTACGCCGTCTGTCGTTGCGATCAGGTAATGCATATCGTTGCGGCTGAACCAGCCGTCATCCTCGCTGCCGCATAGTTCACTCGTTGTCAGGCGGGCGATTTTACGCGCCGGTTCATCGATAAAATTCGCGTGCGGTGTGTTAGGTTGCCAATCTTCCGGCGCAAACCAGGGTTCGATCACCAGCACCCCGCCGGGATGCAAATGCCGCGCCATGTTCGCAACCGCCGCGCGCAGCCGGTCCAGGGTCTTGACGTACCCTATCGCGCTGAACAAGCAGGTGATCGCGTCAAACTGCACACCGAGATCAAAGTCGAGCATATCGCCCTGCACAAAAATGATGTTCGGGCAGCGTTCACGCGCAACGTCCAGCAAACCGGGTTCGAGGTCTAAGCCTTGCGCCGCGTAATGCTGTTGCAAGTGTTGCAAGTGATGCCCGGAACCGCACGCCACATCGAGCAGGGTCAGGTGATCATCTGTTTTGACCCGGCAGTGGCGCTGAATCACGGTATGCACATCTTGAGCTTCGCGTGCATAATCCTTAAAACTATAGATCGCATCGTAAATCGCAGCCGAATGTTGATATGACGACATGAGATTGTCCTTATCTGGCACAATGACCGTCACACGCTAAAATCTAGCGCGCGAGTCTACCATTTGCCAGACAAGTAATCAAGGAGCATGGTCGTTGTCCTTTGAACCGATTTTGCTTGCGCCCGAAGAAGAGATTGAGGAGATTTATCCCTACCGGCGCGTATGGCGCACCAGTTGGATCGAGATCAGCAGTCTATTTGTGGCGGTGGGCCTGATCTTTGTCCTGAATCTCCTGGGCGTGTTACCGGCGTTGCTCGATGGTGGCTTGTACAAAACAGGATTTGCGCTGCTGCCGTTTATGCTCTGGCTGGTCGTTTCGTACCGGGCGGAACGGCGCGCGCTGCAACCGCGCTCAAATTTGGGCGGGATGCTGCTGCTCGGTGCGTTGGTG
>JAFGJA010000591.1 GCA_016929355.1 Anaerolineae bacterium
GAACCAACCCAAGACGTAACTGCCCAACAAATCGAGGCGACACCGGTTACACCAACGGGACAACAACAGTTAATCCAGGAACAGCAAATTCAGGCCGCCAGCACCGTTGGCGAAACATGGCAGGACACGGGGATCATTACCGCGCTGGAAGCGAACGGCATGATCTTACAAATCGCCGATGGCAGCGAAATTTATGTCGAACTTGGCCCATCGCAATACTGGCAAGGGTTGGGCGTGACGCTGGCAGTCGGTGAGAAGGTCACGGTTGAGGGGTTCTACAATGGCACACAGTACCATTCCGCTACCGTGACAAAAGCCGATGGGTCGCAGATGGCGCTCCGCACCGCCGATGGGCAACCGCTTTGGTCCGGTGGCAGCAGCAGCAGCCATACCTCTGATACAGCTAGCAGCGCAGGTGGCAACACCAACGGCAACGCCAATGGTAATGGTAATGCGGCTGAACCGGCAGTTTCCGCAGAAGATTGGGTCACAATTGAAGGTGTAGTTTCGACAATCAACGCGCAGCAGCTCACCATGCAAGCGCAAACCGGCGAACTGCTGGATTTGCAACTCGGTTCCGCCGATTTCATGGCCGAACAGGGTATCAGTTTCGCCACTGGCGACCCGATCTCGGTATTAGGTTTCTGGCAAGGTGATGTGTTCAACGCGGGTGAAATCACCAAGACGCAGACCGGCGAACGCCTGATGCTGCTCGACCCGAATGGACGCCCGTTGTGGGCCGGTCCGGGCCGCGCCGGAAACAATGGCAATAGCGGCAATGCAGGCAACAGCGGCAGCAATGGGCAAGGTAGCAGTCAGAACCAGAGTGGGAATAGTAGCGGCAATGGTCAGGGGGGCAATGGCGGGCAAGGTCAAGGTGGTCAGGACCAAGGTCAAGGCCAGAACCAGGATGTGCAAGTCCCCGCCGACCAGTGGGAAACCATAAGCGGCACAGTTATCCAAGTTGAGGTAGACTCCTTAACCCTCACCCTGCAAGTCGCTAATGAAACCGTCACAGTAGCGCTCGGTGCAGTCGATTTCTGGACCGAAGATGGCATCAGCTTCCCATTCGGTACGGCGCTAACCGTCGATGGCTACTGGCTCAACGGCCAATTCGAAGCCGGGATCGTGACTTTCGACGCGACAGGCAAGCAACTCGAAATCCGCAACTCGTTTGGGCGCTTGCTCTGGACCGATACCACAAGCGGAGGTCAGGGTCAGGGCGGTAACGGTGGCAGCAGCAACGGCGGCGGTGGCAATAGCGATGGCGGCAATGGCTATCAGGGCGGACGTAATGCTGATTTCCAGGGCGGCGACGGGAACAAGTAACAGTTAACGTGATAGGGGCGGCTTGTGAATCGCCCCTTTTCCCCCTACAATCAGGTAAAATTTAGGAGAAATTTACTATGACTGTACAAGACCCGCGCCCCGAAAGCCTGCCCAACCGCGTCATTGACTCGATTCAACGCGATGATCTCCCGCTCCAAGATGATCGCAGCCGCATGAAGTTCGTCATGAACAACCTCGTGCTGCACATCCACCCGGCGAAAGTTTCCAAACCCGCGCTCAAATTCACCTATACCTGGGGTCTCGGCGGCCTGGCGATCCTGCTGGTCATGCTGCTGGTCATGACCGGCGTCATGCTGATGTTCGCCTACACGCCCACCCCGGCGAGCGCCTATAACGATATGCTCCGGCTGAAAACGGATGTCTATTTCGGCAGCCTGATCCGCAACCTGCATCATTGGAGCGGTAACTTGCTGGTCGTCGTCGCTTTTTTGCACATGCTGCGCGTCTTTTATACGGGCGGGTTTCGTCCGCCACGCGAATTCAACTGGGTGCTTGGCATTGTGCTGCTGCTGTTAGTTGTCGCCGCCAATTTTACCGGCTACCTATTGCCCTGGGATCAACTGGCGTACTGGGCGGTGACGGTGGGCACAAGCTTGCTCGATTATATCCCCGTCATTGGCCCCGCGATCAGCCGCTTGATTCTCGGCGGGCCGGAAGTGAGCGGCGCGACGTTGACCAATTTTTACGGCCTGCACGTTGCCATCATTCCCCTGATGTTGTTCTTCATCATTTCGTTTCACATCTGGCGCGTGCGTAAAGATACGCTCTCCAATCCGCGCAATTTGGACGAAGAACCAGCCAGCCGCATCGAAAAAGTAACCACGATCCCGCACCTCGTTTCGATTGAATTTGTGTTCGCGCTGGTCATGCTGGCGCTGATCATCACATGGGCATCATGGGTTAATGCACCGCTTGAAGAAGCCGCCAATCCCGATCACAGCCCGAATCCGGCTAAGGCCGCATGGTACTTCATGGGCTTGCAAGAATTGCTGCTGCACTTTCACCCGGTCTTCGGGGCGATTATCCTGCCGTCGCTGGCGCTGTTAAGTATGAGCATCCTGCCCTACCTGCGCTTTGACACAGATTCTGAGGGCGTCTGGTTTCGCTCACATAAAGGGCGGCGCACCGCTTTGGTGGGTGCGATCACGGGTATCATTGGCGCGCCGATCCTCGTATTGATGGATGAATATGTCATTGATCTGCCCGGCTTGCTGCCGAGTTTACCCACGTTTATCAGCAATGGTTGGATACCCCTGGCAATTCTGCTGCTGCTGATCTATCTCTACTATGAAGTTGTGCGGCGGATGTTCAAAGCGTCAGCCTGTGAAATGCGGCAGAGTATCTTCACGCTGCTGGTGGTATCCTTCGTGATGTTGACGGTAATTGGCGTCGCATTTCGCGGCGAGGGAATGGCGCTCATGTGGCCCTGGGAGGTGATGTAATTATGGCGGACGAAAAAACCACACAAGCGAAAACGACAAAAGAAACGACAGATAACACAGAAACTACCGAAACCACGCGGCGTAATTTCCTGAAATATGCGTGGGTCGCATTAGGCGCGGTGGCGCTGGGCGAAGGCGCGCTCGTGACCTACCAATTTTTCGCGCCGAAAGCCTCCGAGGGCGAATTTGGCGGGGTGTTTAACGCGGGTTTGGTCGATGACTATCCGCCCGGCAGCGTGACACCCTTTAATGCAGGTCGTTTCTATCTGGTCCGGCAAGAGGATGGCGGTTTTCTGGCGCTGTACCGCAAATGCACCCATCTCGGCTGTGCGGTCCCCTGGGATCAGGCGGAAGGGAAATTTATTTGCCCGTGTCATGCGTCCGCGTTTGAAGCCGATGGCGAAGTGCTCAACCCACCCGCCCCACGCCCCCTGGATCGCTTCCCGATCACGATCAACGAGAATGGCGAAATTTTGGTCGATACAGGCAGCGCCATTCAACGCGATCATCCCCACGCCGATGACGCCATATATGCTTAGGAATGCGTAATTATGTCACGAGAAATGACCTGGATGGGCTTTTTAGCCACGATGTTAATCGCCGTCGTGATGGGGATCAATCTCATACGCGAATCGGATCGCCAATCCGAAGCGGAAATCGATCTGCGTATCGAAGCTGTAACCGCCGGGATCGACCTCTACGGGGAAAATTGCGCGGTCTGTCACGGCGCTGCCGGTGAAGGGTTAGGCTCAACACCACCGCTTGCTAGTGAAGCTGTGCGCGGAATGGACTATCTTGACGTGTTCCGCACGATTGAACGCGGACGCTATAACACGGTCATGGCCGCGTATGGCGTGAATGAAGGCGGCGTCTTTGCGAATGGCGAGATCGATAACCTGGTGGCGGTGATTCAATACGCCAACTGGGGAGCCGTTGCCACGCGGGTTGATGAACTCGGTTTGACGCCGCCGGAAGTGGTCGTCGTTGAACTCACGGATGAGACGTTGGACTCGGTGCGCAGTCTGCCGGATGGTGACGCGCTCGCCAGTGGCTTAGAGGTCTATGTAACCGAATGTGCGGCGTGTCATGGGGCCAATGCCGAAGGGACAACACTCGCGCCCGCGCTGAACGACGCCGATCTGCGCGCGTTAAATACAGATGACGCTCTGACGCGCACCATTGCCAACGGTGTGCCTAGCACGCTGATGGCAGGCTGGGATGGGGCGTTAACCCGCGAGGAAATCGCCAATCTCACGCTGCTGATCCGCCGTTGGGAAGAACTCGACGCCGCCGGAGTTGAAATGCCGGTCATCGAAACGGTCCCGATTGATATGAGTCCCGAAGCGATTGCACAGGGGGAATGGCTCTTTAGTGTAACCTGTACGCAATGTCACGGCTCGGCAGGTTACGGCACACCGCTCGCCCCCGCGCTGAACAGCCAGCAGTTCCTCAGCAACACGCCGGATGCCGCCATGCAACAGATTATCTCATTGGGTGTGCCCGGTACGGTGATGCCCGCCTGGGGTGGCCGGTTCAGTGAACAGGACATCGCCTCGCTGGTAGCCTATCTGCGCAGCCTGGAAGCAACGGCTCCGGCCATTGTGGAAACGCAAACGGGAGCCGCCGGGAGTGGCACAACGCAGGGGCAAGGTCCGCCCTGGCAGCGGAATAACTAACGGAAAACACAAATAAATTCCACATGATCATGTAGGGGCGAACCAATGTGTTCGCCCCTGGGCCGATACGTTGGTCGGCCCCTACATCATTAAATTGTTTTCTCTATAAACGGAATCACTCCCTGACGAGGGAGAAGGCATATTTTACTCGCTCCCGTTACTGCTGCTGGGCAGCGGTGCAGTGGGTGCGCTGGATGCGCTGACCGGACTGGGGGTTGTCGTAGGCCGTTCAGCTTGATCGTATTCGAACAACAATTCTTGATAGCGATCCCGGTAGAGCTTGGCGCGCGCCCGTTCCAACTGCCAGACGCGATCCACGCTGTTTTTGAGCGGGTCTAACACTGCTTGCAAGTCATTGACAGACTGCCGGTACTGGTCCAACTGCTTATCGTGATTGCGCCATGCCTCGTCATTGGTCAGGGTGAACTGTTTCCAACGCTTCTGATCGTCCGCGATCCAGTCATTCCACTCCTGGCGGAAACGCTCCTCTGAAAGACGCTGCATTTCGGCGACTTCATTGATCCGGCGGCCCAAACGTTCGCCAATGCGCTCGAAATCTTCGATCACCTTTTTCATCTGGCGATGGGTTTCGGCCCATGTTTCAAAGCGTTCCATATAACGTTTCATATCGTCATCATAACTGCCAAAGCTGCGCGTCAGTTCGATCACCTGCTGATCACGCTGCTGCTGCAAGAGCATTTGCTGATCGATGAACTGCTGCATTTCCTCGCGCCGGTCCCGATCCGCCGTTTGCGCATCGAGCACGCGCTTTTCGTTGCGCAGCACCATGCTTTCCAGTGATTCGAGTTTAGGGCGTACCGCATCCACTTGTTTTTGAATATCAGGAATTTCAGACTGAATATCGGAGATACGCCGGGAGTCCTGCCGACGCTGTTCCTCAAGGAAGGTGATCCGGCGTTCCGGTTCCTCAAATTTCTTGGAGAGGTCTTCTACGCGCTGCTGCACGGCGGCTAATGCCGAGGCGACACGATCCCGTTCGACGCGCGCGGCGGGTAATTCTTCGATGGCGCGTTCCATCGTTGTGGCGCGGTCTTCGAGTTCGCGGACCATGCGCACCACGCTTTCGCGCCCGATCTCCGAGCGGCGTTCGGATTCGCGTTCCGCCATCAGGCGTTTGCTTTCCACGCTTTCGATCATCTGCTGGAATTCCAACCGCATATGCTCATTAATTTCGGATTCGCGTTCGGCGGGCATAAAGGTAGTGCGCATGGTGGATTGTTCGCTTTCCAGGCCATTCAACCGGCGCTCAAACTGCCCAATCATTTCATTCTGTTGGGCAATGCGTTCTTCCAACGCCGCGATCATGCCTTTATCCCGGCGGCGTTCCTCATCCAGCCATTCAATCATACGAGCCGCTTGTGCCAGGTCCATCATGAAACCTGCTACCTTTCTTGTATGCAAATATAACAAAATCGGATTTTGGTTCCTGCTTCACCCAGGTCTGCCGCCACCCCGGAAGGCTTTGGTCTTACGTCCTGTCCACAGGCGTTTAACGTCTCGTCGTAGCCACTACCGCGACGCCGGGTTTGGTCAGGCTAGTCCCGAACAGCCGCTTGCCCTCGTGCAGAATATTTTGACTCGCGTTGTAGTCACGGTCAAAGACACCTCTGCACTTGGGATTCAGACAAACATA
>JAFGJA010000592.1 GCA_016929355.1 Anaerolineae bacterium
CACGTATTACACGTCGGGGGATGTGGCGCGGTTTGCGCAGACGTTGAGTGCGTTGTTGGGCGATTCTGTGATTCGTAATGGCGCGCGCCCGGCAGATGTGCGATCCGCGCAATGGCATAACGAAATGCTCAAACGATGATTTACTGCCTGGCCCTTGCGCATTTCATAGCTGGTCTGGACCTATGCTTCGCGGCGCAGTTCAGCTAACAATTCCCGCGCGTGTTCGGCGGAAATATCCTCATCTTCGATCATACGCTGGACGACGACGGTCACTTCATGATCCGATGCGCCTGCCGCCAACGCGATCTGTTTGGCGTGCAAACTCATGTGCCCGCGCTGGATACCTTCAGTCGCTAAGGCGCGGATCGCGGCGAGATTTTGCGCCAGACCCACCGCCGCCATGACCTGCGCGAGTTCGCTGGCCGTTTGCACACCGAGAATCTTCAAGGCGACCTGCGCGGTGGGATGGACGTGCGTTGCCCCGCCGACGATGCCCACTGCCACCGGTAACTCGATGCTGCCGCGCAAATTGCCCTGATTATCTAACCACCACTCAGTAAGCGACGCATACCGCCCGCCGCGCGCTGCATACGCATGAGCGCCCGCTTCCAACGCGCGCCAATCGTTGCCCGTAGCGAGGGCCACCGCATCCATCCCGTTCATGACGCCTTTGTTATGCGTTGCGGCGCGATACGGGTCGGCGATGGCGAACGCGGCTGCTTCCACGATCCCGCGCGCGACCTCCGCCCCGGTCATATCGCCCGATCCCAACACGTCTGCCGGAATCACGCACGAGGCGGTAGCTTTGCGGTGATCGGCGAGATTACTCAAAATGCGCAGATTCACGCGCCCCCCGGTCAACTGTTCGATCACCGGCGTGAGGTATTCGCAGGTCGTATTGATCGCATTCGCGCCCATCGCGTCCCGCACATCAAACAGCAGGTGAATCACCAACATGGGGCCAGCCGGGGTTGCCGGCATGGGGCGCAGTTCGAGATCACGCGCGCCGCCACCCAGATCAACCAGAACGCGATCCACCGTGTTCGCTTCGGCGAGCAGATCGGCGCGTGCGTCCCAGACACGGCCCGCCGCCGCATACACGTTATCCACATCTAAGACTTGAATCTGCCCGATCATGATCGGATCGTCAGCCGTAGTGATAAAACCGCCGCCACTGCGCGCCAATTTCGCCGCGTAACTCACCCCCGCGACAATGCTTGGTTCTTCCACCACCATCGGGATCAGGTAATCATCACCATTGATCAGGAAATTAGTCGCTACGCCGAGCGGCAGCGCATACACGCCGATCACGTTTTCGATCATGTGATCGGCCTGCGTCGGACTCAAGCCGGTGAGTCCCAACAATACCCCTTGGTCTTCATTTTCAAGTCCGGCCCACTGTTGGATAATGGCGGCGCGTTCGGCTAAGGAGCGTTTGTAAAAACCCGGCAAGCGTGAGGATCGGCGTTTACGGGGGTGTCCATTTGACATATTTTACAGAGCCTTCCCAAAAATAAGGAGAGCACTTCTGTACTCTCCATAATTGAATATTTCAGTGTAACGCAGTCCCGTTTCCGGCGCTACCGGAGAATGGTAGCCGCCCGCCCTAAAACCAGGTCCGGGACAGTCAGACCGAGGGCTTCAGCCGCCGGGAGATTGACCGTTAAAAACAGGTCCGCCGTTTCTACCGGCAGATTACCGGCATTGATGCCGTTGAAGACCTGTTCAGCTAAGTGGGCGGCTTGACGCCCGGTAGCTTCATTATCGGTCAAAAAGCTCAAGAGCGCGCCCTGTTCAACTTGCGCCAGCGTATTCGCCAGAATCGGCAGCCCATGAGCCTGAGAGTAAGCCAGAATCGCATTCCAACTTTCATCGGCCTGGATCGTCAAATCCGGCAGGATGATCACCGCATCAATGGGCACAACATCATTCGCTTCAAAGTTGTTGATTGTCGCAACAACGCCTGCTGGGGAGCTAACAGAACTCATGATTAACTCAATACCCAACTGTGGCGCGATCTCCTCCAACACGGGCAAGATTATGTTATTGGTCGGATAGTTAGGATCATAGGGGACCCATAACTGCTTAGCCTCAGGGTCAATTTCCAGCCAAAACTCAATACGCTTGCCAATGCTGATGTCTAATGGATTTTGTATGCCCGTAATATGTCCACCCGGCTGGGCTAACGATTCAACGAGGCCAGCATCAATTGGCCCGATGACCAAGGTAAAAATCACCGGGATCGTGGTATCGGCGGTGGCGGTCTGGACCGCTAAGGTCGCATTATTGGTCGTGACAAAGATCAAGTCCACTTTATCGGCCACAAATTTTTCGCTGATTGACTTCATTTTCGCCGGATCGCCGCCCGCATATTGGATGTCGTACTCGATGGTTTTACCTTCGACAAATTCCGCATCGGTTAGCCCGGCTTTGAACCCGTCAATCGCCGTATTGAAAATATCTGAACCGGACAACACCCCAACATGGAACACTTTGGTATCGTCTTTGTCGTCGTCAGACCCGCAGGCCGTTAACACGACCATCATAACCAATACGAATACAAGTCCGAATCGAGTGAGTTTGGAATGTGCCATTTTGTATCTCATTTCCCCATAACTGCGAATAAATTTACTAAGCCTTATTCAACAGTTAATGAATTATACCTTAAGTATACAGATAGAATGGGACATTAGCAACCGAAGCGGTCACTACGCGGGGCGTTCCACACACCCCGATGCGCCATTGATCAAGACATGATGACCGGCATACGCGCCCATACTTTGTGCGGGATAGGCGGAATTCAGTGTCCGCCCTGGGCCGATACGCTGGTCGGCCCTACATGATCTGGGTTTGAAATCGTTTCTCCATTAGAGAGTTGCAGGCGTTACATTGCCTGAAACGCAAACGTGCCATCGGCCTGGCGGGTGACATGCCCCAAACCGGGAAACGGCAGATGGTAAAACAGAGTGAGCAGGTTTTCATCGGCGGCGCGGGCCAGCACCGCTTTGCGATTCTGCTCGGCCAGATCGCCATCCGTGTCAAAGGCAAAGTGCCAGTGCGGGTATTTGAACTGCGGCAGGGAATGAAGCAAATCCACCACGGCGAATAAGCGTTCGCCGTTGGATTCGATCAGCAAGCCGGTATGACCGAGCGTATGGCCCGCCATATCCACCAGGAACACGCCCGGCGCGAGCGTATCCCCCGCGTGCAGATAGTCGAATGAGTCCTTTAGGGGGGCCATCGTGTTTTGGAGATCGGCGGCACGATCTTCCGGCATGGCGTTGAGGCTGTCTTCGCTCATCCATGCGTCCCATTCGGTCTGCGTGGTGATCGTGCGGCTGTTGGCATAACGCGGCGTACCATCCTCATTCAGCAACCCGAAGATGTGATCGCCGTGAAAATGCGTGATGAACACGATGTCAATATCCTCGACGCTGATCCCTTCGGCGGCGAGCGCGGCGGGAATATGGCCGAGCGCGGGCTTGGCGCGATCCCCCATGCCCGTATCGACCAGAATCCGGGTTCCTGCCGTTGCGATATACAGCGCATTCATCGAAGCGGGCTGCGCGTAGCCGTGTGTTTGCAAGTCGTCGCTGATTTCACTGGCGGCGGCGTTGGGATAACGCTGTAACACCCCCTCCGGCGTCTGTTGGGTGGGGGACGAGGTTGACGGACCTTCATGCAGCACAATGCAAGTTATGTCGCCGATTTGCAGGCGATGGGTTTTGCCGGACATAGACTCTATTGCCTCCAAGAGAAAACAAGGGTAAAAGAATGCTTTGGAGCGTGTGCGGCAAAAGCCGTTTGACCCCACCCTAAATCCCTTCCCGCAAGCAGGGAGGGATTTCCCAACACCCTGCCCATGCTTGTGGGGGAAGGGCTGGGGATGGGGGTTTACCCTTGCCATACACGCGCTTTAAGAGACCATTTGAAAAGATTGTCGTAGGGGAGCACCAATGTGTGCTCCCGGCGCGACAAAGCCGCGCAAAGACATCGAGTTTCGCTC
>JAFGJA010000593.1 GCA_016929355.1 Anaerolineae bacterium
AGGTCGTGCTTGGCTTCTGGGGCGATGACGCACCGTTTCGCGGGCGCGAGGTCGAAGACCTGATCGCCAGTGGCAATTGGCTGGCGGCGGTGCTGGTCTTTATCGGTGCGCTCTATCTGGTCGGGCGCTTCGGGAACCGGCTCGGCTGGCAGCAGTTGGGGCACATGGCGCTGCTCTCCGGCGCGGCGATCCTGGCGCTGATCACGGCGCGAACGGCGTACATGGCGAGCTACATCAATTACGATTACGCGACGGAATATCTCGTTTATGCCCATGCAGGGCCGCGCGTCAAAACGGTGATGGAGGAAATTGATCACATCGCCACGATCACCAACGAGGACACGGCGATGCGCGTGGTCTTCGATGATGAATCCTCGTGGCCGTATACGTGGTATTTCCGCGATTACACCAATTACGGGTATCTGCGCGGCGAAGCGGGCAACGTCGATCCGACCTCGTTGGATGGGGCGCGTGTGGTGGTGGTCGGCAACAAAAAAGCCGGGGATGTGCGCCGCCTGTTGGGAGATCGCTATTACGAATTCCAGTATATCCGGCTCTGGTGGCCGATGCAGGAATATTTTAATCTGAACTATGATCGCGTGTCGAACGTCTTCGGCACTGACCTCGATTCGCAGTATTACCGCGATGGCCTTTTTGACATCTGGTGGGACCGCGATTATTCCACCTATGCCCAGGCGATGTGTATCGACACCAACCTGTATCGCTGCGATCAAGAAGCCCAATGGGGCCAGACGCCGGAGGAACAGGATCAGTTCCGCAAGTCGTGCGAGCTGGCGGTGGTCAGCGAGTGCCAGGGTGATACGCGCTTCGCGGTGGATCAATGGCCGGTATCGGATCGCATGTATTTCTTCGTGGATAAGCAGTTGGCCGCGCAAGTTTGGGATGCCGGGATCGGCAGCAGTACGGTTGACATCCGCGAACCGGCGTATCCTGAAGATGACGTGTATCAGGACATTACCGCCGAACTGATCATCGGGGAAACCTCCGCGATGAACGCCCCGCGTGATGTGGCGGTTGGGCCGGATGGTAATCTGTACGTGGCAGATGCGGGCCGCAGCCGGATTTTGGTCCTGTCGCCGACGGGCGACGTGGTGCGGACGCTGGGCGAAGCGGCTGAACCCAACGGCTTGCCCGTGCTCAGTCAAGCCTGGGGCGTGGATGTTGCGCCGGATGGCGCGGTCTACGTGGCGGATACGTGGAATCACCGCGTTGTGGTCTTTTCGCCGGAAGGTGAGGTGAGCAACACCTGGGGGCATTATGGCGTTGTGCCGGATGATACCTCAACCGATGCGTTCTGGGGGCCGCGTGACATCGCCATCAGCCCGGCTGGGTTGGTCTATGTGGCGGATACCGGCGGCAAGCGCGTGCGCGCCTACACGATGGACGGTGAATGGGTCCGCGATCTCGGCGGATCGGGCACGGCGCTCGGTCAGATGGATGAACCGGTTGGGTTGGCGTTTAACCCGGTGTCGGGTAATCTGTACGTTGCGGAAGCGTGGAATCAGCGTATTCAGGAATTCGATCCGAACGGGTTCACGGTGCGCGTGTTTGAGGTGAATATGTGGTTCCAGAATCGCCAGTCGCCCAACCGCCCGTATATCGCGGTCAGTCCCGATGGTACGCTGATTTACGTAACCGATATGGATGATCGCCAGCGAATCGTGGCCTACAATCTGGCGGGCCAGCCGGTCTACAGCTTCGATCAACCGGACGATCTGGAAACGGGTCTGCTCGGTCTGCGCAATCCGGCAGGGATGACGTTTGGCGCGGATGGTCGCTTCTACGTGGTGGATGCGGATCAGGCGCAGGTGTATGTGTTCCCGTCGCCGGAGGTCACCGGCAATGTGCCGCCTGCGGTGCAGATTATGCCGTTGGCTGAAGACTCTGAGCCGGATAGCGATCTGGATACCGATCTGGATGATGAGGTGTCTGACGATCAAGACGCCGCGTCGGTGGATGAATCCGGTGATGCTGCGGGTGATGATCCTGCCGATCCGAATCTGGATAATAACGATGGTGCGGGTAATGATGCGAATGTAGATGATCTGTCGCCCACGCCGGATCAGTGATTTGTCTGTATCTAAAACGGCCTCACCCCCCGGCTCCCTCTCCATTGCGCATGGAGAGGGGGAGGCAAGCACGCGGTCAAGTCTTCCTCTCCAGCTTGGCGGGAGAGGGGATTATTTAGGGGTGGGGCTGTTTTTCTGATCCCCATTGACCGGGTATAATCACGCCCCGGCTGACCCATAAATCGATAGGACAACGTTATGAGCGATACGCCCCACACTGACGATACCTCTACCGTAACCCTCACTTTTCGCCGCCAGACGTTCACCGTTAAACCCGGTATGACCGTGCGCGCAGCCATTCAAAAATGCGATCTCAATCCCGAAACGACGCTCGCCACACGCGGCGGTCAACTGATCACGGACGAGGTGCTTTTGCAACCCGGCGACCAGATCAAACTGATCGCTACCATTTCGGGAGGTTGATCCGTGACCCGTAAACGCCACCATCCTCCTTTGAAATGCCGCCACTGCGCCCAAAAAGCCGTGATCAACATGCGCCAGCATAAACTCGCGTTGTGCAGCACGCATTTTGTCGAGTGGGTTCACAAGCAAACCGAGCGCTTCATCGGCAAATACAAGATGTTCACGCGCGATGAGCGGGTTTTGGTCGCGGTGAGCGGCGGCAAGGATAGTCTCGCCCTGTGGGATATTTTGCTCGCGCTGGGCTATCAGGCGGATGGGTTGTATATCGGCCTGGGGATCGTGGGCTGCGCGGATTATGACCATCTCGATTACAGTGGAGAATCGCACCAATTCGTGCAGGATTTCGTTGATTACCATGCCGCGCAGGGCCGCGATCTGACGCTGCATGTGGTTGATGTGGCGGAAACTTACGGCGCATCGATTCCGGTGGCGGCGCAAGTGACCAATCGCGGGCGCGAAAAACCGTGTTCGCTGTGCGGCCTTTCCAAGCGGCATATCATGAACCGCGTGGCGCGTGATCACGGCTATGATGTGTTAGCCACCGGGCACAATCTTGATGATGAAGCGGCGGTCTTGTTCGGCAATACGATGCAGTGGGCGGTGGAATACCTCGCACGGCAGGGACCGGTCTTGCCGCCTTCGCACCCCGGTTTGGCGCGCAAAGTCAAACCCTTGTTTCGTTTCTACGAGCGTGAGATGGCGGCGTATGCTATCGTGCGCGGGATCGCCTACATCTACGAGGAATGTCCCTATGCATCGGGGGCAACCACCACGCGCTATAAGGAACTGCTCAACGAAATGGAGATCGGGAGTCCCGGTGTGAAGACGCAATTTTATCTGCGTTTTTTGCAGGCGCGCGAAAACTATGGCCTCTTTGCCACGGCGCGTGAAACCCTGATGCTCAATACCTGTCCCACTTGCGGCCAACCCACCACGCTTGATGGTGTTTGTTCGTTTTGCCAAACCTGGGCCCGGATTAATACTCGTTTGGCTAAATGTTCTCCGGCTGATTGATTGTTTTCACAAATATTTCATTACTGAATCCTTGTTAAACCGTTGCGAAACGGGCTGCGCATTGTTATAATGGCAATTATTGTGTATCAATCGGAATTGAGGCAATTATGGCGAAATATGAACTATTTCACCCCGACACCGAAATTTTGGGTCAGGTTATTCTCGACTTTGAATCCGCCATCGGCTATGAAAAATTCGGCCCCATTCTTGAAAAGCATCAGTTAACCGATCTTGAACCGACTCGATGGTATTCCGGTCAACGCTGGGTCGATGTGTTGAACGAGATCGAGGATTTGCAGGGGATTTCCATGCTCGATTTTGTGAGCCTGGGTATCCAGCAGATGGCGCTGGTTGATTGGCCGCCTGAATTTCAGGAAATGTCCATTACGGATATTTTGCTGACGTTGGATGAGGCGTATCACCAGAATTATCGCGGTACGGATGTCGGGGGGATTGCGGCGCAAGTGGTGGCTGACCAGCACGTCGCGCTGACTATTCGCTCGTTTGAACCGGATGATCTGTGGTATGGCAATATTTACGGCTTGATGCGCCAATTTGCTCCGGGGCGGGAATTCACCGTCTATTATGATAAAGATAAATCGCGCCGTGATATGGGCGGTGAGCATACCGTTATTCATGCCACCTGGAAGTAGGTGCGCCGCATAGTTGATCACGACGACAACCCGATTCGTCACCACAGCCCAACCTCTCCTCCTTAGTTCCTCCTTGAGTACAGCGCTGTGGTGACGATTTTTTTATTTTTTGCTTCTATTCCCGCTACGTTTAGAATATGAGTGCTAGATTACTTTCTTTCAGGTTAAAAGGAGCTTTTTACGTTATGCCAGAAGCAACAACCCTCCCGCCACGCCGCGACATTTCCGATCAATACAAATGGAACGCGCCGAGCGTCTTCGCCTCGGTGGATGCCTGGGAAGCCACGTTTAGCGCAACGCAGGCGCGGGTGGCGGAGCTGCCGGGCCAGTTTCAGGGCAAGCTGCACGCGAGCGCCGCAGGATTGGCCGATTTATTTGAAACGCTCGAAGCGGTCTACGGCGATGTGGGGAAAATTTACGTCTACGCGAGTATGTCCAGCGCCACCGATACGAACGATCAGACAGCCGCCGCGCTCACCGGGCGCGCGATGAGCCTCTACAGCCAGACCGCCGCGACGGTGGCCTTTGTCGAGCCGGAAATTCTCACTATCGGTCAAGAAACGGTGATGCAGTGGGTTGAGGATGAACCGCGCCTCGCCGTCTACGCGCACCACTTCGCGGATTTGTTCCGGCAGCAGGCGCATGTGCGTTCGGCTGAGGTCGAAGAATTGTTGGGTATGGTCGGTGATCCGTTCAGTATCGTGTCGCAAACGGCGCGTTTACTGGCGAATGCTGATCTCAAGTTTGCCCCGGCGACGACTGCTGAGGGGGAACAACTCTCGGTAGAGCAGGGTAACGTGATGGGCCACATGCTCAGCCCGGATCGGGCACGCCGCCGCACTGCGCATCACAGCTACCGCGATGGCTATCTGGCGCTGCGTAACACATTTGCGAGCAACCTCACCGCCGCGATCAAACGCGACTGGTTCTATGCTCGCGCGCGCAAACATGAGTCAAGTCTGGAAGCCGCGCTGTATCCCTATAACATCCCGACTGATGTGTTTCACAATCTGGTGCATACATTCCGCAAAAATCTACCGACGTGGCATCGCTATTGGGCGCTCCGGCGTAAGGCGCTCGGCGTGGATACGCTGCATTGGTACGATACCGTCGCGCCGCTTGCCAAATCACAGCCCGAAGTCTCCTACCAGCAAGCGGTGGACTGGATTTGTGAGGGGATGGCTCCGCTTGGTGAGCATTATGTCGCAACGCTGCGGCGCGGCTGTCTCGAAGAACGCTGGGTGGACGTGTACCCGAATCAGGGCAAGCGGCAGGGCGCATTTTCGAGCGGCTGGCGGGGCACGCATCCGTTCATTATGATGAGTTTCCAGAATAATTTGCAGGCGATGAGCACGCTCGCGCACGAACTCGGCCATTCGCTGCATTCGTATCATACGTGGCAGCATCAGCCGGAGGTCTACAGCAATTACTCGATGTTTGTGGCGGAAGTCGCTTCGAATTTCAATCAGGCGCTGGTGCGCGCGCATTTGCTCGAAAAATACGCCGACGATCCCAACTTCCAGATCGCCATGATCGAGGAAGCGATGAGCAACTTCCGCCGCTACTTCTTCATTATGCCGACGCTGGCGCGCTTCGAATTGGAAACACACGAACGGGTCGAACGGGGCGATGCGCTCACCGCCGACAGCATGATCGATCTGATGGCCGATTTGTTGAGCGAGGGCTTTGGCGATGAGCTGGCGCTCGATCATGATCGGGATGGGATCATGTGGACCGAGTTCCCGCACCTGTACGCGAATTTCTACGTGTTCCAGTACGCGACAGGAATTTCGGCGGCGCACGCGCTGGCGCAGGGGATTCTGGCTGGCGGACAGGCTGAGGTTGATCACTATCTCGCGTTCCTGAAAGCCGGTAGTTCGCTCTATCCGCTTGACGCGCTCAAGCTGGCGGGGGTGGATATGACCACGCCGGAGGCTGTCGAGCAAACGTATGCGGTGCTGGCGGGTTATGTGGACCGG
>JAFGJA010000594.1 GCA_016929355.1 Anaerolineae bacterium
GGACTGCTCTGGGGCGAAGACATGCCCGCAGCCATCCGTGACCGGCGCATTACCGAGCAGATCGCGATGCAGGCCGTGATGGAAGCAGAAATCGCGCTGGGACACTCGCCGCGCGACGTGAGCGCCGATAACCTCGGCTACGACATCGAGAGCCGCGACGGGGAATCCGGCCAACTGCGTTTCATTGAGGTCAAGGGGCGTCGCGCCGGTGCAGAAACCGTGACCGTCACTTATAATGAAATCCGCGCGCTGTGCAACCGGCCCGATACCGGTATTCTGGCGATTGTGGAAGTTGATGATGATGGTGAACCCTACCCGCCGCGCTACGTGTGGCGCGCATTTGAGCGCGAACCTCATTTTTCGGTGGCGAGTGTGAATTATAATATAGATGACCTGTTGACAGTGAGTGAGGAGCCAGGCTGATGGCGGTGCAACTCAACATCCCTTACGAAACATTGATCGAGTTGATCCAGCAACTCTCAGCCGAGCAGCGGCGTGATCTGCTGAGCCACCTGCTGAGAACCACCCAGACACGCCAGTTATCCGGCGAGGAAAAGCGCGCGCTGTTCCATGCGAGCATCCTGGATGTGCCAGTGAACGAGGAACCCTCAATTCGGCGCGAAGACTGGTACGATGACGATGACCGGTGATGCTTTTGTGGATACGAACATCCTTTTGCGCGCCTTCAACAGCACGTTTTCGGAACACCCGCAGGTGCGCGCCCTGTTTGACCGGATGCTCGACCAGGATTATGAGCTGTGGATCAGCCGCCAGGTGATCCGCGAATACCTGGTACAGATGACACATCCGCGCACATTTGACCCGCCGTTGTCCATTGAGCAGGTGCTGAACCAGCTTGCGACGGTGAAGTCGCTGTTTCGCGTTGCGGATGACACCGGTGATGTGACCGCCCAATTGGAAGCGCTGCTGCTGGCTTACCCCACACGGGGCAAACAGATTCACGATGCCAACATTGTCGCGACGATGCTCGCCTGTGATATTGATACGCTATTGACGCTCAACCTCGATGATTTCCGGCGCTTTGAAGATCGGATCACGATACTTACCCCTACAAGCTGAAAACCCAGAAAGCAACGCCATGACGCTTACACGCAAAAAACTGATCGAAGTCGCGCTGCCGCTCGAAGCGATCAATGTGGCCAGCGCGCGCGAAAAATCTATCCGGCACGGCCACCCCAGCACGCTGCACCTCTGGTGGGCGCGGCGACCGCTCGCCGCCTGCCGTGCGGTGATCTTCACATCGTTGGTGGACGATCCCGACGATCCAACCGCCCCGCCGGAATTCGTTGAAGCGTGCCGCAAACTGCCCAAACGCGCAAATGCGCTGGTCGAGGATACGCCCCGTATGCGACTCTTCGATTTCATCGAACTGCTGGTGCAATGGGAAAGCACCACCAACGAAGAAGTGCTCGACACGGCGCGCCACCTGATCCGCCTCAGCACGGATGGCAACCCGCCCCCCCTGCTCGACCCATTCGCGGGCGGCGGCTCGATTCCGTTGGAAGCGCAGCGCCTGGGCCTGGAAGCCCACGCCAGCGACCTGAACCCCGTCGCGGTGATGATCAACAAGGCGCTGATCGAAATTCCGCCGCGTTTTGCCAACAGGCCGCCTGTGAACTCGCGTGACCGCGAGAAGATCGGTGCGCAGACGGGGTGGAAAGGCGCGCAGGGATTGGCCGCTGACGTGCGCTACTACGGCGAGTGGATGCGGGAGCGGGCCTGGGAGCGCATCGGTCACCTGTACCCAAAGGGACCAAACGACGAGACAGTGATCGCGTGGTTGTGGGCACGCACGGTGAAATGCCCGAATCCGGCCTGTGGTGTGCAGATGCCGTTAGTCAGTTCGTTTTGGCTGAGCAAGAAAAAAGGCCGCAAAGCCTGGGTCGAACCGCAGATTGACCGCCGCGCCAAAACCGTCCGTTTTGAAGTGAAAACCGGCAATGGTTTGCCACCTGATGCCCCCAAAGAAGGGCGTGGGGCGAAGTTCCGCTGTCTGGTGTGTGGCGAGATGGCGCCAGACGAACACATCAAGGCAGAGGGCATGGCCGGAAACATGGGCGCGCAGTTGATGGCGATTGTCACCGAGGGCGACCGCCAGCGCAATTACTACTCCCCCGCACCAAACCACGAGCAGGTCGCCGCGCAGGCGCAGCCCACTTGGGTACCTACCGGCGAACTGGCCGACGACCCGCGCAATATCTGGTGTAAGCAGTACGGGTTAATTGACTTCGCCGACCTGTTCACGCCGCGCCAACTTGTCGCGCTGACGACTTTGAGCGACCTAGTGAGCGCGGCGCGCGAGGTCATTCACGCAAATGCCGTCGCTGCCGGGCTACCGGATGATGACGTGTCGCTACGAGAGGGTGGCTCTGGTGCGCAGGCGTATGCTGAGGCGGTGAGTGTGTATTTGGCGTTTGCGTTAGATCGGCTTGCAGAGAAATGCAACACTCTCTCAAGCTGGCAGAACACCGCGGACAAAGTCCGCGGTGTATTCGCGCGTCAAGCCATTGCTATGGTTTGGGATTATGCAGATGTAAATCCATTTTCAAGCTCTACGGGGAATTTCGGAGATGCGTTGGTATGGGTTGCAGAGGTTTTAGAATCGAATTTTTCAACCTTTGGCAGTAGGCCAATTGCTAATAGCGCAAAACAAATAGATGCTACTCAATCACGACCCAATTACACCCCGTTGATGATCTCTACTGATCCACCTTATTATGACAACATTGGCTACGCAGATTTGTCAGACTTTTTCTATGTTTGGATGCGCCGTAGTCTTCAAACACACGAAGAAGATATATTTGGCACAGTGCTTGTTCCCAAAACGCCAGAACTTATTGCCTCTCCATATCGATTTGACGGTAACAAAAGCGCGGCTGATCGCCATTTCGAAGATGGATTGGTGCGGGCATTCACACATGCTAGGCGCATGGTGCACCCTGAGTATCCTCTCACAGTTTATTATGCCTTTAAACAATCCGAAAGCACCAAGGATGAAGATAATGAAAATGGGCGTGCGATCAGTAGCACTGGTTGGGAGACGATGTTAGAAGGGCTGATTCAAGCTGGATTCACAGTCGATGGCACATGGCCGATGAGAACTGAACGAGGGGGAAGAACCAATAGTCTTGAAGCGAACGCCCTCGCCTCGTCCATCGTGCTCGTGTGCCGCTCGCGCCCCGACGATGCGCCGCAAACCTCACGCCGCGAGTTCGTCAACGCGCTGCGCCGCGAACTGCCCAAAGCTCTACGCGAAATGCAGTCCGGCAGCATCGCCCCGGTGGACCTGGCACAAGCGTCCATCGGGCCGGGCATGGCGATCTACAGCCGCTACAGCCGGGTGCTCGAAGCCGATGGTTCGCCGCTGACGGTCCGCACGGCGCTGCAACTCATCAACCAGGAGCTAGACGCCTACCTCGCCGAAACCGAGGGCGATGTGGACTCCGATACGCGCTTCTGCATCAATTGGTTCGAGCAATTCGGCTTCAACGAAGGTGAGTTCGGCGTGGCGGATGTGCTAGCACGCGCCAAAAACAC
>JAFGJA010000085.1 GCA_016929355.1 Anaerolineae bacterium
ATAGTGTGGCGCTGGCCGTGCCCGGTTTCGCGGCGGCGGCGATGTTGGGCGATTTGCATCCCGATCTGAGCGCGAAACTCAACGCGATCCGGTACGTGTCAACGGCGACAGTCTCGTTGGGTTTCAACGCGGATGAATTTGAACACGATCTCAACGGCTTCGGCTTTGTCATCCCACGCAAGGAACCGACTCGTTTGCTGGCGATGACGTGGACCAGTACCAAATTTACGCATCGTGCCGGGCCGGGAACCGTCCTGCTGCGGGCGTTCATCGGCGGGCCGCGCCGCGAGGAATACGTCAGCCTGGATGATGACGCGCTGATCGCGTTGGTGCGCGAAGAACTGGCGACGATCATGGGCGTTCATGCGACGCCGACGGTTGCGCGGGCTTATCGCTGGCTGCGCGGCAATCCGCAGTATGATGTGGGCCATCTGGAGCGCATGGACGAGATCGACGCGTTGTGCCCGGCGGGGTTGTATCTGACCGGGAGCGCGTTTCGCGGCGTCGGGATTCCTGACTGCGTGAAGCAGGGCAAAACTACGGCGGAGCAGGTGGTTGCGTATTTGGGCGAATGTGAACCGGTGTCGGTAACAAATTGAGTAGTAGGGGCGAACACGCTGGTTCGCCCGGTTAAATGCGACTTCGTTGCACCGGGACCACACATTGGTGTTCCCCTACAAAGATTTTGTCCCTAAAAGGATTTTTACACATGAAAACTGATCGTTCATCCGAACTCTACCAGCGCGCAATACAGGTCATGCCCGGTGGCGTGAGTTCACCCGTGCGCGCGTTTCGCGGCGTGGGTGGCAATCCCCTATTCATCCAGCGCGGGGAGGGACCCTATCTGTTTGACGCGGACGGCAACCGCTACGTGGATTACGTGATGAGTTGGGGACCGTTGATTCTCGGTCACGCACACCCGGCGGTGGTCGAAGCGGTGCAGCAGCAAGTTACGAAAGGGACCAGCTACGGCGCGCCTACCGGACTCGAAATCGAACTGGCGCAGTTGGTGATCGACCTGATGCCTTCCGTCGAAATGGTGCGTTTCGTCAATTCCGGTACAGAAGCCACCATGTCCGCGCTGCGGCTGGCGCGCGCCTATACCGGGCGCAACAAGATCGTGAAATTCGAGGGCTGCTATCACGGGCACGCGGATATGCTGCTGGTCCAGGCGGGATCGGGCGTAGCCACGCTCGGTTTGCCGGACAGCCCCGGCGTACCCCCCGGCGCAACACAAGATACATTGACCGCGCCCTATAACGATCTGGCGGCGGTGCGCGCGTTGTTTGAGCAATTTCCCGACGAGATCGCGGCGGTGATTCTGGAACCCGTCGCGGGTAATATGGGTGTTGTGCCCCCGGTAGATGGTTATTTGCAAGGACTGCGCGATCTGACCACCGAATACGGCGCGGTGCTGCTGTTCGATGAAGTGATGACTGGCTTCCGCGTGGCGCTGGGCGGCGCGCAGGCATATTACGGCATCATGCCCGATCTGACTGCGTTCGGCAAAGTGATCGGCGGGGGATTGCCGGTGGGCGCGTATGGCGGCAAGAAGGAAATCATGCAGCATGTCGCCCCGGCGGGATCGATGTATCAGGCGGGCACGCTGTCGGGCAATCCGCTCGCAATGGCGGCGGGACTGGCTACCTTGCGCACGCTGGCTGCACCGGGTGTTTTTGATCGGATCGTGGCGGTGGCGACGGCGATCCGCGAGTCGATGGAACAAAACGCGCAAAAAGCCAGTATCCCGATGCAAACAGCCCAAGTCGGGACCATGTTTGGGATGTTCTTCAACGCGAATCCGGTGGCGAATTATGCCGACGTTAAAACGAGCAATACCGAGGCGTTTGGGCGCTATTTCCACGCCATGTTAGCGCAGGGCGTTTACATGGCTCCGTCCGCGTTTGAGGCGGGATTCTCGTCGTTAGCGCATGAAGGCGAGGCGCTCGATCAGACGTTGAGCGCGCTGGAGATGGTGTTCGCGGGGTTTTAAACTCACCCCCCGGCCCCCTCTCCAAACTTGGAGAGGGGGCGGCTGGTAGCGGTCAAGTCCCCCTTTCAAACTTGGTTAGTGAGGGGGAGTCTGGTTGTGTAGGCCATTTGCCATAATCAACTTGCCGCATCATCAAGCGGGCCATCATAGCTGTGATCGGTGGGATGAATCCGGCGCATGGGACGCTCGCGGGTTTGTTCCTCGTGGATGTGCGCCACCAAACCCGGTACGCGCGCCATGATGAAAAAGGCGTTTGCCAGTTCCGGCGCGATCTGCAAATCGTATAACAACGCGGCGATAGCGCCATCAACGTTGATCGGCAATTCGCGGCCAAGCTGCGCGGCGAGGGCGTCCGCCAATGTACGCACGATCTGTACGCCCTGGCTGCTGACGCCGGCTTCCTCGGCGAGTTCAAAGAGGCGGTTGGTGCGCGGATCGTTGGTGTGGATACGATGCCCGAAGCCGGGTAAGCGCTTTTTCGCGGCGTGATAGTCGGCGACGAGCGCGCGGGCGGCTTGCGCAGCAGCGAGATTGGCGGCTTCCATACGCGCCGCCACCGCTTGAATCAGTCGCACGCAGTCCTCAATCGCGCCGCCATGATAGCGATTGATGCTCAAAATCCCGGCGGCCAGAGCCGCATTAAGCGGTGCGCCGGTACTGGCTGAGGTGCGCGCGGCCAGCACCGAGGGAGGTGTTGCACCATGATCAATCGAGGCGACCAACATGGCATCCAACAAACGTCCGACTTCCGGCGTGGGCAGTTCGCCCGTTAGAGTGAGAAATATTGCCTGGGCGAATGATACCGTGCCCATAAGCTGATCCAGGCGATGACCGCGCAGGCGTATTTCGTTGGGTTTCACCTGCGTGATCGCGGTGGTCCAGTGGAGGTTTGGGTCGCTCGTGTCGCTGCTCATAATCTACTCTCGATTCCCATCTGAATTAGCACATTGCGCGTAACGCGGGGAATATCTGCAAACGAATCGACAACGGTTGCGCCGACTGCACGCAAACGGGCCACTTTACCGTCATGCGTGCCGCGATTGCCTTCGATGATGGCTCCCGCGTGGCTGAAGCGTGTGCCGCGTTTGGCTCCTTTGCCGCCAATATACGCGATCACCGGCTTGGTGAGTTCGCCCGATGCGATCAAATCTGCGACCTGCTCCTCCTGCGTCGTGCCGATTTCGCCAAACATGACGATGGCCTGGGTCTGCGGATCGTCTTCGAACAGGCGCATCACCGCCGGATGGGGCAAACCCACAATCGGATCACCGCCCACATGCACAATCGTTGACGTACCGATCCCGGCCTGGGCCAGATAATAGGCCATACTGGTGGTAATGCCGCCGCTCCGACTTGTCAGGCCAACGGGACCGGGGAAAAACCATTCGCGCGCGCTGGCCGCCTGCCCGCCGATCATGCCCAGCACGCCTTGATCCGGGCTGAGAACGCCGAGCGTATTGGGGCCGACAAACTGCGCGTTGGCGCGTTGGGCGGCGTCCACAATTTCCAGCACATCGTAGGTTGGCACGCGATCCGGCACGATGACCAGCAGCTTAATTCCTGC
>JAFGJA010000595.1 GCA_016929355.1 Anaerolineae bacterium
CCGGCGATCCAGCAGCGTCGTGACGTGGCGTGGCGGCAGTTGGGAACCAGTGGATCGGGCAATCACTTTGTCGAATTCGGCGCGCTGACCGTCCACACCGAGATCGATTCGCCGTTGGGCACAATCCCGCCGGGGAACTATCTCGCGCTGCTGAGTCACAGTGGCAGCCGCCGGTTTGGATACGAAATGGCCGATCATTTCACGCAGATCGCCATGCAAAAACGCGACGGACTGCCAAAGGACTTCAAACATCTGGCGTGGCTGCTGCTCGATGAGGACGCCGGGCGCGAGTATTGGGCGGCGATGACGTTGGCGGGCAAATACGCCAGCGCGAATCATGCCGTGATCCACCGTCAGATCGTGGATAAGCTGCGCATACCGGTCCTTGGTGGCATCGAGAATCATCACAATTTCGCCTGGAAAGAAGACCTTAACGGGCAAGAAGTGATCGTACATCGTAAGGGCGCAACCCCCGCCGGGAAAGACGTACTCGGCGTGATTCCGGGCAGCATGAGCGCGCCGGGCTTCGTGGTGCGCGGCCTGGGCAATCAGGACGCGATTTCCAGCGCGGCCCACGGCGCAGGCCGCCGCATGAGTCGCAAGCAGGCGTTTGCGTCGTTCACCTGGGAAGCAGTGCAGATGAAACTCAAGGCGCAGGGCGTCGAACTGCTCTCGGCGGGCCTGGATGAAGCTCCCGGCGCGTATAAGGACATCCGGCAGGTGATGGCGGATCAGGCCGATCTGGTCGTGGCGCTGGCGGAGTTTAATCCCAAGCTGGTGAAGATGGACTCCGGCAAAAAGCCGCGCAAGAGCAAGGGACGCAAAGGGCGGCGGTAGGTATTCACCACAAAGGCACAAAGAACACAGAGAAAAACAAGGTAAAAACAAAGTAAAAACAAGAGAACAAGCAGGGGTGTATGTAGTTCGCATACGCCCCTTCATTACCCCCTAATTTTTGGGTGTCCGCGCTGTTATAGCTCCCCTATCAGGTATACTAACACACACGCACAGAAACCGGCCTTTCTCTTGGTTTTCCCTTTTGAATCTCTGTGTCCTCTGTGCCTCTGCGGTGAATCAGATTTTGACCTTTAAAGGAGTTTCCCATGCAGATGCTCATGTTTGTGCTGGATAATCCCGATCACCTCGATGCTGTGTTAGATGCGTGGCAAGAAGTCGGCGTAAGCGGCGTGACGATCATCGAATCGTCGGGCTTATACCGCCACCAACGCCAACGGCCTGTCGGGGCACGGTATGCGTTTGGGTTGGCGCGCAGCGTTTCGCGGCTGGATGCCGGGCATTATACGCTGCTGGTCATCGTACCGGATGTTGCCACCGTTGAAGCATGTCTGGCCGCCGCCGAGGGCATCGTGGGCGATCTCGCGGAACCGGATACGGGCGTGTTGGCGGCGTGGGAATTGAGCGTGGTCAAGGGTGTGCCGCAGGATTTGGCGCAGCCTAAGCGGGGTGACGCGGCACAGGATGAATCCGAAAGCGAGCGAGGGACATGATCTGGCTCGAATTCGTCATGAGCGCGCTCGTGATCGTGCTGGCCGCGACACGATTGGCGGCGTATGGGGACATTATCGCGCTGCGGACCAAACTCGGCGGGATGTTCGTCGGGACTTTGCTATTAGCTGGGGCAACCTCCCTGCCCGAACTGCTGACCGCGATCAATGCCATCGATCAGGATGTGCCGAACCTGACGGTGGGCAACATCTTCGGCAGCAGCATGTTTAATATGTTCATCCTCGCCGCGCTGGATGTGATCTACTGGCGCACGCACATTATGCGACGGCTGGATCGCGGCCATGCGCTGAGTTCCGGTTTAGCGGTAGGACTCACCGGGCTGGCGGTCTTTTTCATCCTGGCCCAGATTGATGTCAGCATTGGCCGCGTGGGATTGGACAGCCTCGTCTTGATCGTGGTCTATATCCTCGGCACGCGGATTCTGTTCGGCGGCGGCGGGGGAAGTGACGATCCGTTACCCGAACCGGATATTCCCGACGATGTGCCGAGTCTGCTGCACGCGCTGGCTGGCTTCGCGCTCGCTACCGGCATCCTGATCATGATCACGCCCGTATTGGTCACAAGTTCGATCAAAATCGCAGAGGAAACCGGGCAAAGTGCGGGTTTTGTCGGGATCGCGCTGGTGGCGGTGATCACGTCGCTGCCGGAAGTCGTCACGACGGTGCAGGCGGCGCGTATCGGGGCGTATGATCTCGCGGCGGGGAACCTGTTCGGCAGCAATATCTTCAACATTTTCGCGCTGGGCATCACCGATTTATTTTATGCGAACGGACGGTTTCTGGCGCAGATTTCGCCGGAGATGGTGCTGGCGGGGATCATGGCGCTGCTGCTGACGCACATCACGCTGATGGCGAGTCTGGTGCAGTCGCTCACGCCGCGCCGCCAACGGCAGACCGTAATCGAGGTCGATGCCTGGCTGATCGTGATCTGCTACATCCTGGGCATGATCCTGATCTATAACCGGGGGCTGATCGGGTAGAGCACAGAGCAGAACGGCCTCACCCCCCTCGGTCCCCCCTCTCCAACCGAGTTGGCAGAGGGGGGAAGGCTCCAGATCAGGTACTTGACTCCCCCTTTCTCCATCTCGGCTGGGGAAAGGGAGCTGGGGGGATAGGGGCCAATCTTAGCTCACAGCACTACCCCATGCGTAAATATTCCGTAGGAAATCCCACACCTGGCGCATCCTTTACGCCCCAAAAGCGTATTTACAGATAACAAAACACCGAAAACACACGCAAAGGATTAACCACTATGCGGATCATCGTCCACACCGGCAAAGGCGGCGTCGGCAAAACCAGCATTTCCGCCGCGACTGCCTTACGCTGCGCCGAACTCGGCATGAAAACGATTGTGATCTCGACAGACACCGCGCACTCGCTCGCCGATTCGCTCGATGTGAAGATCGGCCCGGAGCCGGTCCAACTGCGCGACAATCTATGGGCGCAAGAAGTCGATGCGCGCTACTCGATGGACAAATACTGGGGCCGCATCCAGCAGTATATGCTCAATATCCTCAACACGCGCAAGATCAACGAGATC
>JAFGJA010000596.1 GCA_016929355.1 Anaerolineae bacterium
ACGACCCATCAAGCTGAGTTGGACACTCTGCTTTCACTGCGCTTCCAGACTTTTGAAAAAACGCAACTTATGACCGTGTGAAGTATAGCTAGAGGAAAAACTCGTGGCTGATAAACCCATCGTTCACCTGATTTGTAATGCCCATCTTGATCCGGTGTGGAAATGGCCCTGGGAAGAAGGCGCGCGCGAAGCGGTATCGACCTTCCGCACGGCGGCGGATTTGCTCGAAGAATTCCCCGAATTTGTGTTCAACCACAACGAAAGCCTGTTATACGAGTGGGTCGAGGAATACGATCCGATCCTGTTCCGGCGGATTCGCGCGCTGGTGAAAGCCGGACGCTGGCATATTTCCGGCGGGTGGTATTTGCAGCCGGATTGCAACATCCCCGGCGGCGAAACGCTGGTACGCTGCATCCTTGAAGGGCGGCGCTATTTTGCGGAGAAATTCGGCGTCCGGCCCACAGTGGCGTACAACTTCGATTCGTTCGGCCATTCGTCCGGTTTGCCGCAGGTCTTGCAGCAGAGCGGCTTTGACCTCTATCTGCACTGCCGCCCGCACGAATTGCAGCTTGATCTGCCCGCGCCGCTCTATCGCTGGCGGGGCGTGGATGGCACGGAAATTTTAGCGATTCGCCCGTCGATGGTCTGGTATTGCACGCCAAACGGGTATCAGGTTACGAGCGGGAAAATACGCGACGATGCGTTGGATCAGGCGCGGACCGGGATCGCTATGGCGCGTGAAACCGGGCGCGATATGCTGATTCCCTGGGGTTTGGGCGATCATGGTGGCGGCGCAACCCGCGAAGATTTGCTGGCGTTCCGCGATCTGTTTGATGGAATGCGCGATGCCGATGTTGAGGTGCGCCACAGCACGCCGGAAGCCTATCTCAAACGAGTCCGCGCGTATGACGATGTGCCGGTCTATACGGGCGAATTGCAGCGCACCTTAGCCGGGTGTTATACCTCCGTCGCGCCGATCAAGCGCCAGATGCGCCAGGGCGAAGCGTTGCTGGCGGCGGCGGAACGGTGGGCGGCGGTGGTCTGGTGGCGTTATGGCGAGGACTATCCCGCCGACGAACTGCGCGCCGCGTGGAAACGGCTGCTGTTCAATACCTTTCACGATATTTTGCCCGGTTCGCTGATCGAACACGCGATCCCCGGCGTGAACGAGATGTTTGGCTATGCGGCGGATGTGGCGCGGCGGATCGTGGTCAAGGCGCAGCACACCCTGCTGCCGCATGTGTCGCCCACGCCCGATACGGTCCCGTTGTATGTGCTGAATCCGCATAGTACGCCGCTCAAAGCGCACATCGGCACGAACTTTTTGCGCTCCTATACCGTCGCCCGCAATCCGGGCGCGTTTGCCCTGTACGATGATTCCGGCGCGCGTGTGCCCCACCAGGAACGCGGCGGATCGCCCGTCCTCGAAGATACGACGATGCAGCCCTTTATCGGTTTTGTGGCCTATGTGCCGCCGATGACCGCGCGGCGTTATGAAATCCGCTTTGCGGATAAACCCGCGTTAGGTACGGGCACGCTGTTCACTGTCACCGATGACACGGGCGTGATCGTCGAAAATGCGTGGTGGCAAACCCGTTTTGATCCGACTTTTGGCGGTCCGGTGGAATTGATCAGTAAGTCCAACGGGAAAAATGTGCTGCAAGCGCCGCTCCGGTTATCGGTGATGGCGGATACGGCGCACGCCTGGGGCGGCGAGAATCGCGCCACATTTAACGAACCCGTCGCCGTTTTTGATCCGTTGAGCGCGGCGGAAGTCGGCGCGTTTGTGGGGCAGGAGGATGATCGATCCGGTCAGGCGGTGCGTGTGATCCACGAGGGACCGGTGTCGGTCACGGTTGAATGTCTCGTCGGCTGGCAGCATACGCGCGCCAGCGTGCAATATACGCTTTACGCCGATCTGCCCTATATTGACATCAATGTGCGGCTTTATATGCAGGCGCGGCAGAAAATGATCAAGCTGGTGATGCCGTTCGATCTACCGCAGGTGCGCGCGTTGTGTGAAGTCCCGTATGGCGTGGCCGAACGTACTACCGATGCCACCGAGCATCCGTATGGGCGCTGGCTGCGGCTGGAAACGGCGCGTTTGACGCTTGGGATAGCGAACAACGGGCAGGCCGGGTTTGATATAACGCCGGATGGGATTCTCGGCTTGAGCCTGAGCCGGGGCGCGGTCCATTCCGGCTGGACGGATGCGCCAAACATGCTCGATCCGAATCGCTCCTATACGTTCATGGATCAGGAACAGATCGACACCCGTTTTCGCTTGCTGGCAGGGACGGATCAATCAACCATTGCCGCGCAGTTGATCGATGCCGCATTGGAACTCAATCAGCCATTAGCGAACTTTTTCGCCTACCATCCACCGACCATGCCGCCGGATGCGCCCGCGCAGCCAGAACCGTTTTTGTCTGTTGACCCGAACACGGTGGTGATCGGTGCGCTCAAAAAAGCGGATACAGAGGATGCCTTAATCGTTCGCCTGCACGAAACGGCAGGTCGCACGACGGAGGTGAATCTTCGGTTTGATGGTGGTGCGCCGCAAACGATCACCTTTCGCCCCTTCGAGATCAAGACGTGGCGTGTGTTAAAGCGCCCCGGCGAGATCATGTGGCGCGCGAGTAATGTGTTGGAGGAGTGATTCGTTCTGATTGTACAGACAAGCGGGATCGTGTTTTTTCGTAGGGAAATATAGCAGTCAATGAGTCTGCAAATCGGCCTCACCCCCCAGCCCATAGGCATTAAGCTAAGGAATTTTTGCCTTGATTTCGCTTGTTTGACCCTACCCCCTGGCCCATAGGCATTAAGCTAAGGATGATCAGGCAATAAGACGGTCCAAAAGGTCAAAAGTGGAAGGGGATTTTTTACGTGGTGTTTTAA
>JAFGJA010000597.1 GCA_016929355.1 Anaerolineae bacterium
ACGACCCATCAAGCTGAGTTGGACACTCTGCTTTCACTGCGCTTCCAGACTTTTGAAAAAACGCAACTTATGACCGTGTGAAGTATACCTGCGGCGAGATTGGCGGTTGTCGTCCACCGCGCGCTGAAGTAGTCGTTTGGAATCCCTAAACCGGGCGAACCCATGCCCCAATTGAAATTGATCCCCTGATCCAGCCGGATAATGACCGGCGTTCCGGTCAGGGACGAATTGTTGAAAATCTGCGCATTCCAGATGAACGGACCAACGGCATTTCCGCTTGCCAATACCGAGGGTATCGGCACTAAAACTGCTAGCATCCCGCTCAATAGGGCGATAATGAGACCGAACCGAAAAGTAAACATAGCCTTTCAAGTGCTCCCGTCTTACCAACGCTCTTGTAGCTTATCATCATCATACTACTACTGCGGTGTTCATGTATACTTGATGCATGATCAACTGCATCGCGTCGATTGACCAACGATTTGTCCTGACTCACTAAAGAAGTCGTTCTCAATCTCTGGTACAATGAGCGCCATACTCCACAGTTACGGTGTGATAGGAGCACAAACCCTCACCATGCAGGAACTCAAAGACCTTATCCGATCCGAAGGTAAATATCTGGGTGATGGCATTCTCAAGATTGACGCGATTCTCAATCACCAGATGGACCCGAACCTGATCAAGCGTATGGGCGAAACCATCGCGGATATGTTCCGTGACGAGAAGCCAACGCGCATCCTCACCGCCGAGGTGTCCGGTATCGCCCCCGCGCTGATGACCGCGCTCGCGCTGGATGTGCCTATCGTCTACGCGCGTAAGCACAAACCTGTCACAATGTACGGCCCCATTTTTCTCGAAACCGCACCCAGTCATACCAAAGGCGGCGAAACCTTTCTCATGGTCGCCGCCGAATTTTTGAAACCGGGCGAACGCATCCTGATCGTGGATGATTTTCTCGCCTCCGGCAAAACGATTCTGGCGCTCTGCCGCATGGTCCAGCAAGCGGGCTGCGAGTTGGTCGGCGTGGCGACGGTAGTCGAAAAAATCTTTGAGGGCGGGCGCGATAAGCTCGAAAGGCTGTACGGTGCGCGCGTCGAATCATTGGCCCCGATTGCGTATCTGGACAACGAGAAGATCGTGTTTGACGATGATCCAAAGGGGATTGAGGTCTAATCCGAGTTATCAGTTAGAGGCAAAACCAGTGGGTTATGAGTGATGAGTTTGGAGTGGTGAGTCAAAACCTACGTGGGTTTTTCGCCACACTCATTACTCACAACTCACAACCTGATCTGGTACTAAAAACTAATAACTCCAGTTCGTTCGCGGGAAAAAGCCTGTTCTCTCCACGATACATAGTGCCAAGGAACGATTATCATGTCCCTGAAAGCTGGCGGGATCGTCATTCTCGATTACGGGTCGCAAACGGCCCAACTGATTGCGCGGCGCGTGCGTGAACTCGGCGTCTATGCCGCGCTGCTGCCTTACACCTCCACGCGCGAGCACGCGCAGGCCGAAGCGCCCGATTTTCGTGGCGTGATCCTTTCCGGCAGTCCGTCCGGCATCTACGAACCCAACGCCCCGACACTGCCCGCCTGGGTATTGGCCTCCGGTTTGCCCGTGCTCGGCATCTGTTACGGGATGCAGCTTGTCACCAAAGCGTTTGGCGGCGAAGTGGGCCGCGCCGATCGCCGCGAATATGGGCAGGCGACCATTCAGGTGAGCGATTCCGCGCGCTTGTTTGCTGGGATGGATGCCGCCCAAACCGTCTGGATGAGTCACGGGGATCGCATCGAGCGCCCGCCGGAAGGCTTCACCGTCCTCGCGCGCACCGATAACGCGCCCTATGCGGCGATTGCCAGGCCGGAACGCGATCTGTTCGCCGTACAATTTCACCCCGAAGTGACGCACACCGCGCACGGTCTCGACATTCTGCGTAATTTCGTGATCGGCGTCTGTGACGCGCAGACCGATTGGACACCCGCCAATTTCATCGACGCGACGATCCAATCAATCCGCGAGCAGGTGGGCGATGGGCGCGTACTGCTCGGTATGAGCGGCGGCGTGGATTCGTCCGTCGCGGGCGAACTGATTCACCGCGCGGTAGGCGATCAACTGGTCCCGGTATTCGTCAATCACGGGATGCTGCGCCAACACGAACCGGATGACGTGATCGCGTTGGGTGAAAATCTTGCGTGGAATCTGGTGGCAGTGGATGCTACTGAAGAATTTCTGGATAACCTGTACGGCGTCAGCGAGCCTGAAGCAAAGCGGAAAATCATCGGACGCACGTTTACCGAAGTCTTCGAGCGCGAAGCCCAGAAACAGGGCGAACTTGATTGGCTGGCGCAAGGCACAATTTACCCCGACGTGATCGAGAGCGCCGGCACCGGACGCCCCGGCGCAAAACGCATCAAGTCACATCATAACGTGGGCGGCTTGCCGGAACAGTTCAAAGCGCGCTTAGTCGAGCCGTTGCGCGATCTGTTCAAGGATGAAGTGCGCGAAGTCGGGACCGCGCTCGGTTTGCCGGACGCGATCATCTGGCGGCAGCCGTTCCCTGGTCCGGGGTTAGGCGTGCGCTGCATCGGGGAAATTACCTGGGAGCGCCTCGAAATTCTGCGCGCCGCCGATCACATCTTCATCAGCGAACTGCGCGCGGCGGGCTTGCTCCGCGAGGGAACGGCGCAAGCCTTCGCCATGCTGCTCCCGGTGCGCAGCGTCGGCGTGATGGGCGATGATCGCACCTACGACGAGGTGATCGCCTTGCGCGCCGTCACCACCACCGACTTTATGACGGCGGATTGGGCACGGCTCGATCATGATCTGCTGGCGCGCGTGAGCAATCGCATTGTGAACGAGGTCAAAGGCGTGAACCGTGTGCTGTACGACATCAGCACCAAGCCGCCCGCCACGATTGAGTGGGAGTGATAAATCATGTCTCCCACCATTTTACGTGAAGATACTCTATCTTTGCAGTTTTCCAAATTAACCCCTATCC
>JAFGJA010000598.1 GCA_016929355.1 Anaerolineae bacterium
ACCAGAAATCACCCTGTTCCACCCTACCATCCCCCTATTGTGCCAATCACCAGCTTGCTTTAGAATCCTCACCTGTTGCACGTAAATGTTAACCGGGTAAAAGGTTCTGTTGATGATGCGTCGTTATGTGCTGGTTGTATTGGTGATTTTCACCCTGTTCGTGATTGTTTCCCTAAGTTCACCTGCCCGATCTATTCACGCGCAGGAAAGCACACCACCGGCTGATACGTCCGATTCCCCGGATGGTACACTCGCCCCAATACCCACTTTGTTCCCCACGACCAACGATCCCCTGTTGGTGAGTATCCCGTTTGGCGAAACGTTCGATACCAATTGGGGTTGGGAATCGGATGGCGTCTGGGTCTTCGATCCGGCAACGGCCTATGATGGCGGCGGCTGGTACGTGGATGGCCTCACGCGCGAGATGAACAGCACGCTGACCTATAATTTCCCGATTGACCTGCACGGCACATTGAGCGTCCAACTTGTCTACCGTCATCGCGGCAAGCTCCCCGGCAGCGACTTGATCGCCGTTGATCTCAGTCTGGATGGGGGCGAAACGTGGTTTTCCATCGACCAGCAGATCGGTCTGGCAACGGATTGGGATCGCCATATCGTTGATCTGACCGATTACCGGGGGCAGGTGATCCGGCTGCGATTCCGTGTCACAACGGGCGTCCAACTCCCCGGCGACGACGCCACACCGGATGCCACTGCTACCACACCAACCGAAGAAGTCAGCGCGAATACGGAAGATGCAGCCAACGATACAGATATCGCGAGCGCCGCGATCACAGCCGATCCTGAAGGCACAGCTACCAACGCCGCGGCCCTGATCCCGGAAGGTTACTGGCTGGATAACCTGACGATCCAATACGTGGTCCAACCCGCCGTTGCCGTAGATTACAACGGCCCGCGCACGCATTTAGGACTGCATCTGGTCGTGGGGGCACAGCGCGAACCCGTCCTCGCCCTGGCGGAACAATTGCGCAAAATCGGCAGGCCGTTAGGGACGGTGAAAGGCATCACCGGCACGGAAGATATTCTCAACGCGGTCAAAGCCGAATCGCCGGAAACCGTGATTGTGTTCCGATCCATGCTGAACGGGGATGGCAAGCGCACCGACTGCCCAAATCTGCATAACGATCCGGTGGCGGAGGCGCAGCAGTGGATCGCCGGGTATCAAACCTACTGGCACACCGTCAACGCGGATTACTTCGAGATCATGAACGAATGCCAATATCCGGCGTCGTGGCTGCTGCCGTTTTCCATCGAGGCGATGCGCGTTGCCAGCACCTACGGGGAATGTATTCTGCTGTTCTCATTCGGCGTGGGTAATCCTGATCCGGCGCAATATTACGATCTGTTACCCGCCTACCAATACGCGCTGGATAATCCCTGTGGACCGGGGAAACATCATGGGATTGCCATGCACGCCTACGGGTACGGCAAAACCACGCTGGTTTCGGAATCGGGCATCTATCTTGGTTTGCGCCACCGTTTAGCTTACGCGATTGTGTTAAGCGAAATTCCTGACGCGATCAAGCTGCCGGTGTATCTGACCGAAGCCGGGCCGGGTGATGGTCGCGCCGACTTTTCGTGTCAGGATGTAACGCGCGACGTGGTGCAGTATACGCGGGAGTTGGAACTAGACCCCTACATTCGCGGCTTCCACCTGTGGAATATCGGCCCCTTGCAACCCTGGACCGATTTCACGTCCTGTTTGCCGATGATCGGGAATGCGTTGGTGAACTATTACGGCGGGTAAGGGATTATTTTTCGCCCGAAATCAAAACCATATATTGTCAAGATGCGCATCTTCGGGTAACATATCAATAGTGACGCGGGCATGGTGTAGCGGTAACACTACAGCCTTCCAAGCTGTCATCACGGGTTCGAGTCCCGTTGCCCGCTCTAAAACGTCTGGGGGATAAGCCTGGACGTTTTTAGCTAGGGCTTGTAGCTCAGCGGTTAGAGCAGCCGGCTCATGATGATGAGTCTACGTCGCATACGCGATATGAGTCATCATGCAGGGCTACCGGGGGAGTAATTCTCCGGTGAAAACCTTTCAAATTCGGGGAAACCTGCGTCAGTGTAAGTCATGATATGGCAATCCCGAACCAAGCCCCAGTAGGCAAATACTGGGGAAGGCGTAGAGACTGCATGGAAGGCTCCCTCAATAAGTATAAAGTATTGAGGGATGAAGGGACAGTCCAGCCCACAAACCCGAAAGGGGCCGTGAAAGCGGTAGCGGGGATGCATAACCGGTCGGTCGCAGGTTCGAATCCTGCCAGGCCCACCTAACACCAAAAACCGGCACGGCGACACGCCGGTTTTTTCTTGGTAATCATCCCCTGGCATTTTGCCCAAAAAATGTACCATTGCGAACGGTGAAAACCCTTGTCAAGCCGTTAACGCTGTGATACAATGCGCTGCGTCCTTGGGGGATAGTTTAATAGGCAGAACAGTGGACTCTGGATCCATCAGTCCTGGTTCAAGTCCAGGTCCCCCAGCCTAACCAAAACCTCTCCATAACGAGAGGTTTTTTCTTTGCTACGGCGGGATTATGACCATTTCGGTGACGTATTGCGCTCGTTGCCCCGTTTAAAATTGCCTGTAACTCGCGCCATCACCAATTGAACCGCCTCAGCCGACTCCGCCTCATCGATCTGGCCCATAAATTTCTGCGCTTTGCCACCTTTCAACGTCGTGATCAGTTTGTTTTGCCAATAGATCAGCACTTTCTCGTCTTTCGTGATGCGATACGAAAACACATTGTCCACAGAATCCCTCATTGAGACTGTTTCAAAAACAGCACCCCCGCCACGAATAACGGCACGCTCAAGATGATAAATGCCGCGACATCCTCATAGGTGTGGAAGAACCACGTAAAGCCCACCCCCAACACCAAAAACGCGATTCCACCCGCGCGCGGATTCCGCCATGCCAGCACGGTACAACCGAGCAGAATCAGCGCCGGGATCAGGTGAATTACGAAACCAAGCACCGCCCGCACAAATGACTCATCTTCCACATCCAGCGCGAACAAGCTCATCATCAGGATATAGATCACCGCCACACCGCGCGGCGTCCACACTAACAACCGATCTGCCATCAAAACCCCTCCTCATCGTAAAATATGCAAAGCGCGCATGGCATTTTTGCGTTTTTCGCTCATGGTTGGCTCCTATGCTGCGCCTTGATTTTATTATGGGCCAACCTGACAATTCCGACAAGTAACCGACAACCGGCTGACAAAACGAGCGCAGCGAGCCATTGACCCTCCCCCAAAATCGCCCCTTCGGTTTAGGTCGCTCTGCGCTATAATCAGCCTGTTTGCAAATTAACCCCAACGAGGACACAATTTCCTATATGTCGAATTTACCACATAACAACACGCTCGATCATCTGGCGACGTTGAATTTTATCGAGGCGCTAGCCCGGCAAGCAGGCGCGATCCTGCGCCAGTATTACGAAACACCGCGCCAGGCCAACAGCAAAAGCACCGCGATTGATCTCGTGACCGAAGCGGACAAAGCATCTGAAAAATTTATTGTCGGCGCACTGCGCGAACAGTTCCCCGATCATCACGTCGTCGGGGAGGAGGGCGGCGGCTACGGTCCCGCGCCGGAAGATACGCCCTATCACTGGTATGTCGATCCGCTCGATGGGACAACCAATTTCGCGCACCGCTACCCGATGTTTGCCGTGTGTATCGCGCTCTCGGATGCGGACCTGAACCCGATTTTAGGCGTAGTCTACAATCCGATGATGGATGAGTTATTCAAGGGGATTCGCGGGCATGGTGCAACACTCAACGGGCGGCCCTTGC
>JAFGJA010000012.1 GCA_016929355.1 Anaerolineae bacterium
CATTCCAGTATGAGCAGCTCAAAGAGGTCATTGCCACCGATCCCCGGCGTATGCCGGATTACGGCCCGGCGGAACTCGGTCCTGCCGGAGCCAGCGTGATCGGTGCGCGTCCGCCATTGGTCGCGTTCAACGTGTATTTGAATACGCCAAACGTCAACATCGCGGATCGCATCGCGCGCGCGGTGCGCCATTCAAGCGGCGGGCTGCATTACGTCAAAGCGGCGGGTTTCCTGGTCGAAGGTCAGGCGCAGGTCTCGATGAATCTGACCAACTACCAGAAAACGCCCGTGGCGCGCATCGTGGAACTGATCCGGCGCGAAGCGGCCCGCTACGGCGTGGCGATCACCTTCAGCGAATTGGTCGGACTCGCGCCGCAGGAATTTTTCGTCGAGGCGGCGCGGTGGTATTTGCAATTGGATATGTTCCAGCCCGATCAAATCCTCGAATACCGGATTCAGCGCGCCGAGTCGGAATCGCCGCTTGCCGCCGAAGAACCGCCCGTACCGGAAGATGCCTCACGCCCGGTAGCGACGATCCCGGCGGAACCGGCCACCCCCGCCGCGTTTGTGAACGCAGTCGCCGATGGCACGCCCGCGCCCGGTGGCGGCGCAGTCGCGGCCTTAGCCGGATCGTTGAGCGCGGCGCTGACGGAAATGGTCGCGCGATTGACTATCGGCAAAAAACGGTATGTGGAAGTCGAAGAAGCCATGAATGCGATTGTGGCGGCGGCGGGCGATCTGCGCCACCGGTTGATCGCGGCGATTGACGAGGACATTCGTGCCTTCAACGCCGTGATGGATGCCTATCGGCTGCCCAAAGACAGGGTCGAACGTCCCGCCGCGATTCAAGCCAGCCTCATTGGGGCGGCGGATGTGCCGCTCAACGTGGCGCGCATTGCGTTGGATGTGATGCTGCTGGTCGAGCAGGTGGTGAAACAAGGTAACATCAACGCGGCCACCGATGCTGCCGTTGCCGGGCTGATGGGGCTGGCGGCGATTGAAGGCGCGGCGCTCAATGTGCGCGTCAATGTTGCCGGTCTGGACGATGACGATCTCGCGGCCCGGTATGTCAATGACATTATGGCAATTGTGGATCAGGCGCGCAAGCTGCGCACGATCATTGTCGCCACCGCCGAAAATCGCGCCGGGATCGCGGAGCAAAAGTAACACACAGCTAACGGCGCATGGCAACCGTAGGGGAATTTGTGCTATGTTTTGTGCATAATATACGGGGTTTATCTTACCCCCACCTGACCTCTCCCAGGATGCTTCTTAAGCAATTAATGGGGATAAATATGCTGTAGGGGCGAACGCGAACCTGTGGTTTGTCATGTGTTCGCCCTGGGCCGACACACTGGTCGGCCTCTACCGTATCCCGGATAATTATTTAATCTGCATCCTGGGGGAGGAATCAAAGGAGGGGGTTCTGTTTGAGTAGGTCATCGTAAACGTGAGTAAGTAGAGGAATCAGGATTTGTTCGGACATCGTTTTGCCTGGGTACGGATCGTAGCATTAGTCGTGGGGTTGGCGGTTTGGAGCGGCTGTGGCGAAAATTTGGAAGCCCATTCATCGCCCACCCAGCTCGCGCCCACCGCGGATCATCTCGCTACCTTGATCGCGCAGCAGCAGCCCACTTATACGGCTACGGTAACGCCCAGCGTGACGCTGGTTCCGCCTAAAACACTGGCTCCGGCGAAAAACAGCCCCACCGATGAACCTACCGCCGTGGCGCAAGTCCAGCCAACCGATCCCAGCAGCACGCCCACGCCAACCCCGATCATCCCGACGATTCCGCCGACGAATACGCTCGCACCCTCACCCACGCCGATCACACCATCCCCAACGATGATTCCGACGAATACACCGCGCCCCACCCAGGAGCCGCAAATGATCGTCGGGACCGAATTCGACCTGACCGGCGAATTACGTGATCACTATTGGTTTGCGCGTCCATTCCCGCGCGATCCATCCAACGAGGTTCACGATTTTGCCTCGCGCAATTACCCCTATGGCTCAACGGCGGCGGGCAGTCTGCAAACGCATCATGGGATGGATTTTCAGAATTTGCTTGGCACACCGATTCTCGCGGTAGCCAGTGGCACAGTATTTTATGCGGGTGATGATCTCGAAATGCAGTTCGGCCCGCGCAATGATTTTTACGGCAATCTCGTTATCATCGAACATGATACGCTCGCGCCCAACGGCAAACCGCTTTATACGCTCTACGGGCATATGTTCCGCGTGGAAGTGGAAGCCGGTCAGCGCGTCGAACTTGGCGATAAACTCGGCTCAGTCGGGGCCACTGGCGTTGCTCTCGGCGCGCACCTGCATCTCGAAGTGCGCATCGGTGATCCCTACGATTACGGCAGCACCTATAATCCCGATCTCTGGCTGAAACCCTGGCGGGGCTATGGCACACTTGCCGGGCGCATCTGGGATCGGGATGGCAAACGCATGTACGATACCAATATCGTGATTCAGCCCGTCGATGATCTGGATCGCTATTCGTATTCCTACGCCGATGATGGCGTGAATCCCGATCCGTATTATGGTGAACATTTCACTTGCGGCGATCTCCCGGTGGGCACGTATCAGGTCTTGATCCGTGTGCGCGGTGTGCTGCGTTATAAGGGCGAAGTCACCATCGTCGAGGGCCAAACCAGTTGGTTGGAGATCAATGTTAATTAACCCCACCTTCAGCCATATCTTGACTCTACACGCGACGATTCGTAGGGGCGGACCGGTGTGTCCGCCCAGCCCAAGACAAGCCCGACAGTAATGAGCACCAACGCCTTATCGCACCTACCGCCTCCCTCCGGCAAACGGATCGCGGTGCATGTCAAGCCTGCCGCCGAACGCGCGTTACGCCAGGGCCATCCCTGGGTATTTGATCAGGCGATCCGCAAACAACGCAGCCCACAGGGATACACCGCTCAACCCGGCGATCTGGCGGTCATTTTTGATAGCAAAAACCGTTTTCTGGCGGTTGGCTTGTACGATCCCGATTCTCCGATTCGCGTCAAGGTGTTGCAGCACCGCGATCAAGCTGCCATTAACCGCGCATGGTTTACGGATACATTACGCGCGGCTCATGATCGCCGCCAACCGCTTGCCCATGATCCCGCGACCAACGCTTACCGGCTGGTACACGGCGAAAACGATCATCTGCCCGGCTTGATCGTGGATCGGTATGCAAATACATGGGTCATGAAATTATATACCGCCGCGTGGCTGCCCCATCTCCCGGACGTGATCGCGGGGTTACGCCGCGTGCAACCCTTCGAGCGCCTCGTGCTGCGCGCCTCACGCGATCTGGTGGCGCAGATCGCCCCCTACGGGTTAGCCGATGGGCAGGTGTTGATCGGGGATGATCTCGCCGGGCCGGTGCGCTTTCAGGAAAACGGGCTGCACTTCGCGGCGGATGTTGCGCACGGGCACAAAACGGGCTTTTTCTTCGATCAGCGTGATAACCGCGCGCAGGTCCGCGCGTATGCGGCTACGCTGCCCGATGCGCCGCGTGTGTTGGATGTCTTCGCCTATAGCGGGGGCTTTTCGGTTTATGCGGCAGCAGGTGGGGCGCAAGCTGTTACCAGTCTGGACGCCAGCGCCCCCGCGTTAGAAGCGGCGCAAGCCAATTTTGCGCTCAACCAGCATGATCCCAACGTGCGCGCCACTGCGCACCATACGATCACCGGGGATGCTTTTGCGGAATTGGAACGCTTGCACGCCGCCCGGCAAACATTCGACATGGTGATCGTCGATCCGCCCTCATTCGCCAAAAGCGCCGCCGAAGTGGATCGCGCCTTAGCCGCTTATACACGCCTCACCTGTCACGCGCTGGCTGTGCTGCGGCCCGGTGGTACGTTCGTGATGGCCTCCTGTTCGAGCCGTATCGCGGCGGATGTATTCTTCGCCACGATCACTGAGGCGGCGGCGCAGCACCGGCCCCTGACTGAACTCCAACGCACCGGGCACGCCCTCGATCACCCTATCGGGTTCCCGGAAGGCGCGTATTTGAAGTGCTTGTTTGCGGTTGCACCTTGACGGTTGTCAGTGATCAGTCATCAGTTTTCAGTAAACCCTGAACCGCTCGCCAGTGCTTGACAAGGTTTTACTGATAACTTAGAACTGATCACTTTCTATCCCGGCTCGAAACACCTTCATGGCTCGCAATCATCGAAAATCCAGGTGTTCCGATGAGCGAAAAAACGTGAAAACGATCTGAAAACGCAAGTGGTACTGGTGTGCAATCACCATGTCGTGTTAAACTACAGTCAGTGTATCCGCGCCGCCTTGGGGTATTTGGAACCAGCTCATGAATTCTATCGATCCTCGTACTGACCGCGACATTTTAACCAAAGAAACCTATGTCACCGACGAGCATTTGGCGATTCGTTATCAAACACACGAGCGCTATAGCTTTCCCAAAGTTGATTTCCACCAATGGGTATTGAACGCGATCAAGTGGCGCGGCGATGAATGGGTGTTGGATGTGGGTGCGGGGCCGGGGAACTACACGGCGCAGGTCAGTCCACGCATACCGCATGGGCGGCTCGTGCAAGGCGATCTGTCGTTTGGCATGGTCCGGCAGGCGACCAGTGGCAACGGTGGCGAAACCCTGAATTTTGACGCGCAGCATTTGCCTTTCCCCAATGCGACGTTTGATGTCGTTTTAGCCAATCACATGCTGTACCATGTTCCACATATTGATCGGGCATTGGCCGAAATCCGCCGCGTGCTGCGGCCCGAAGGGTGCATCTTAGCGGCGACCAACAGCTCGATCCACCATCTCACCGAATTTGATACGCTCGCCCGGCGCGCGTGTACGCTGCTCGGTTATCCGAAGCAAAAATTTATCCCCCCGCACACGGCCTTTTCGCTCGAAAGTGGCAGCGCCATGATCGCGCGCCATTTCCGCGCGGTGGCCCGGTACGATCATCCGGGATCGTTCCGCTTTAATGAAATCGATCCGGTGCTGGCCTATATCGACAGCACGCGCACGCTGCACGTTTTCGAACTGCCCGAAGAAGTCGAATGGAACGAATTTATGGGCGTGATGCGCAAACAGATCACGCGCCTGATTCGGGCCTTTGGTGAATTGCAGGTGCAAAAATTGGCCGGGGTGCTGGTGGGCACGAATGCGGGTGGCTTCGCTGAAAACTATCTCAATACCTTCGACATATTGGCAACGAAAAAAGCGGATGCGACGGAAGCCTGATGGAGAAAACACATAGCTTCGGCATAATCCCGTCGGGGTGAACACACGGGTTCACCCTGGGCCGGCCCGCTGATCGGCCCCTACGCAATGAGGGCGCTTGCACAGATCGCCCTTTTTGATTCGGCCAATTCCGGCATGGAATAACAACCGGGAGCCGATTCGTGTTATGATCAAAAGGAAATCAGCTAGCCTTGGAAAGACACATGACTCCCCAATCTGAATTTGACAACCAGCGCGAACGCATGATCGGCGATCAAATTAAGGGACGCGGCATCCATGATGTACGGGTCTTGGCCGCGCTGCGTGCCGTCCCGCGCCATCGCTTTGTGCCGGAACGATTGCAGAATCTCGCGTATGAAGATGGTCCCCTGCCGATTGGCAACAATCAAACTATCTCACAGCCCTACATCGTCGCGTTGATGACCCAAATGCTTGAACTGCGCCCCGGTGATAGTGTGTTGGAGATCGGCACTGGCTCCGGGTATCAAACGGCGGTGCTGTGCGAGATCGCCAAGCAGGTTTACACGCTGGAACGGCACAGCGCCCTGGCAAATCGCGCTAATGCGCTGCTGGATGATCTGGGGTATACGAATGTTGAAGTCTATACCGGCGATGGGTCGCAGGGTTTGCCGGATATGGCCCCCTTTGATGCGATCATCGTCACCGCCGCCGCCCCTGCGATCCCCGGTCCTCTGCGGGCGCAGATGGCAAACGGGGGGCGCATGGTCTTGCCCACCGGGGAGCGCCACCAGCAGCTCTTGCAACGTGTGCGGCGCTCCGGCGATGCGTGGCAGGTCGAATCAACGATCCCGGTGATGTTCGTTCCGCTCTATGGTCAGCACGGCTTTACGCCGTCTGATGCGGGATAATTATTCCACCGGCACAAAAATCACTTCGTACATTTTCGGCCAATATTTACCCGTGATCAAAAACGTATCGCTGTCGGGCAAATACACGATCCCGTTGAGCACATCGGCGGTGGTCCAACTCGCGTCCCGCTCATCGGCTGGTACGAGGTCGGCAGCGTCGATAATCGCGGTGACGACGCCGTTTGTTTTGTCGATGCGCACGATGTAGTTGGTCTGGTAGACGTTCGCATACACATAATCGCCCACACATTCCAGTTCATTGAGGTTGTCCACAATCGATCCCTGGGCTGTGACCAATCCGCTAAAGATCACGTCGAAGGTTTCAGGATCGCGCACAGTGAGGAAGGGTGATCCGTTGCTCATATAGAGATACTGCCCATCGTAGCACAGCCCCCAACCCTCGCCTTCATACGCAAACGTACCGGTTTGCTCGAACGTGGCCCGGTCATAAATGAAAGCAACCTGAGCTTTCCAGGTGAGTTGGATCAACGAATCACCGACCAGCGCCAAACCTTCTGCGAAATACTCCTCCGGCACATCAATCGAGCGCAACACTTTGCCCGTTGCCGGATCAACTTCGCGTAAGGTGGATTCCCCATTGCGTCCGGTACTTTCATAGATCGATCCCTCATACAGCAGCAGCCCTTGTGTATAGGCGCTCGCATCGTGATCGCGCACCGAGATAATTTCAGGTTTCAGGATTTCGACTTCGGCAAACAGGGGATTGTCGCTCTGCGCCATTGCGGGCAGCGCGATTCCCACTAACAGGATACCGAGCACAAGAGTCAGGGAAAGTACACGTTTCATAAGTGGTTTGTCCTCGAAAAATCTGTGTCATCTGTGTTTATCTGTGTCCAATTATCGCCCGCCGCGATTTATCGCCCGCCTGCCGGCAGGGGCGCGGCGTCACCTAACTGGATCACGTCCAGCGCTTGCGCGTGTAAATGGCCGTTCGTCGCCACGATCTTATGACCGCTCAGGGCTGTCGTCGAGCGCGCACCGTCATAATCGGTCACCGTGCCGCCTGCTTCTTCGACAAACAGCAGCCCGGCCTGCACATCCCAGGGATTCGG
>JAFGJA010000086.1 GCA_016929355.1 Anaerolineae bacterium
CGGTGAAAGAATTGGACGAATCGGCCCGCCGCGCAACGTATTGGGTGGTGGAACCGGGCGGGGCGTAGGGGCGTTACCTCACCCCCAGCCCCCTCTCCACGCGCGGAGAGGGGGAGTCAGATAAGACACCCCCGTAGGGATTTGCACGTTATCCCTTCGGACGCGGCGCGGCTCCGACCGGGTTACGTGGCAGATTCAGCGTGAAGGTGCTGCCCTCATTGGGGGCACTTTGGACGGTCAGTTCCCCGCCGTGATGCATCGCCAGCAGGCGCGAAACCGGCAAGCCGAGGCCCGTCCCTTTGCCTTCGTGCCCGGTGCTGCCTTGTTGATGCTGGAAGGGTTGGAACAGGTAATTGATATTGCCCGCGCTGATGCCCTCGCCGGTATCGCGCACATGGATGTGAATCCACTCCTCATCGGCATCCGCGCTTAACACCACTTCGCCCTGTGGGGTGAATTTCACCGCGTTGCTCGTCAGGTTGATCAGGATATAGCGCAGCCGTTCCAGGTCTGCCCAGACCAGGGGAAGCGGTTCTGTTTGCTGGCTGAGGTCCAGGCGAATGTCCAGATCGTGATCCGCGTGGGCGGTGCTGTGCAGGGCGTGGGTCGCATTGACCACGTCTTCGAGTAGGGGGGGGAGTTCGATCCATTCCAGGTTAAGCTGCAAATGCCCGGTTTCAATCGCGGACAGATCGAGCATATCTTCCACCAACGCATTAAGCACCCGGCCATTCTGCAAAATGCGGCGCTGGCGATCCAGCACCGTATCGGGGATGTCACCATAAACGCCGCTCAGGATCGTTTCCGAATAGCCGATGATCGAATTGAGCGGGGTGCGCAGTTTATGCGAGGCGTTGAACAAAAAACGGGACTTGAGCGTATTTGCTTGTTTCGCCTGGAGCGAGGCTTGCATCAGTTCCTTGTTGGCAAATTCGAGCGCTTCAAACATCTGTGCGTTACGCATCGACACGGCAATGGTATTGGCGAGGCTTTGCAGCACGGCGATGTCATCTTTGGCAAAGGCGTCGCAATGGTCGGCTTCGAGATTGAGGACGCCCAGCACGGCGTTAGCGAATCGAAGCGGAATTGCCAGTTCGCTCTGGCTGGCGGGCAAGTGCGGCACGCGCAGATAGCGCGAGTCCAGGCTAACATCTGGCACATAGACGACTTCACCATGCCGCGCGGCATACGCGATCACGCTGTGCGGCGCATCGCGCAGTGAAATTTTAGGTAAAACGACTTCCCCGCGTGTGGTGGATGGAATCAGGGTTCCGGTTCCGTCTTCCAGTTGGAGAATTTCAACGTGATACACTTCGAATTGTTCCTGGATCAAGTCGATGACCAGACCGAACAGTTCGCGCCGGTCTAGCTCGCTGGCGATCTTATGCGAGACTTCGGCGGCGACTTCGAGTTGGGTGGCTTTACGGGCCAATTCGCGCGCACGCTGATCGATGATCTCGTGCATTTCGTTGGTGTAGGCGTCGATCTGGCGTTGGCTGTCAAACAGCCGTTCAATCATCCGGTTGAAAGTTTCGCCCAATTCGGCAAATTCACGATCTGCATTGGCGGGCAACCGCACCCGGTAATGGTAATCGCCCCGTGTGACTTCGCGTGCGCCTTTGCGCAGTTGGGCCAGGGGATTAAGCACGGTGCGCAGGATAAACCGAATCATCCCTTCGCCGATGGCGGCGGTGAGCAGGATGGCGAAGGCGCTTAAAATGACGAGGCGCAGCAGAAACGGTGTGTAAGCACTGAGCGGCGTTTCGACCACAATCGTGTACCCGGCGGCGGGGAAATGTTCGCCGCGCCCGATGACCCAGGCGTCATCCAGCCCTTGATAAAAACGGTTGGTGCTGCCCCCGTTCCGCGATTGGGTAAAGACGGCGAAATCGGCGGGACGCGCCGCGTCGTTGGTGTCAAGTTCATTGGTGCGCGCGGTAGCCGTGGCTAACATAGCGCCGGTGTCATCCAGCAGATACACATAGCCGCTTTTGCCCACATCAATGGTCAATACCCCGGCTAAGAGCGTTTGTGCGTCCAGCGTGGCGATCAAAAATGGCGCGGTATCCAAAGCTGATGCCGTATCCGGCAGCGCCACCGCCAGCACAAGTTGCGCGGGTTGGGTTGTCGTGACGATTTGCGCAACCGTGACGGGCGTGCTGGATTCCGTAGATTCCGCTTCGGTGAGTGTCTCGGTGAGAGCAAGCCAGGTGGGATCAGTGGTCCAATCCGGGGCAGCGCGGGTGTTATCGGCGGGGCTATGTATGATCTCTGCGCCGGTTCGCGCGACAAGGCTGATCGACTCAATGGCGGGCTGCGCGGCGCGTAACCGATCCAACTCGGCGGCAGAAGGCTGTGATCCTGCCGCGATCAAGGTGTGTTCGATCTGTTCAAGCGTGTGTTGTACGATTGCATGGGTTTGGCTGGTGGTTGTCTGGTGCAGGTTGAGGACCGCGCCGCGTTGTTCGAGCAGCGCAATGATCACGGCCCCGATCACGATGCCGATCACGAGCGCGTTCATGCCAACGAGCATGTAAATGCGCCAGCGCCGGTGCAGGCTGGGAGCATTGGGATCGATCAAACGGCGCTCGCGTGTGGGCGGCGGTAGAGTTTTAGAAGAGGGAGCAGGCATAAGCGATTGCGAATTTCGATACTGTAAACGGTGTCTGCATTATACGTGCTACCGTGAAGATTGGGAAAGGTGGACGCGCGATTTTTACGGCTTTTTTGCAATGCAGATCACCCCTTTTTCTTTCTCGTTATACGATGATTCAGGGGCGAATCGGTGGCCGAGAGGTTGATTCGGACCTTGATTTTTTGTAGGGGCGACTTTGCAAAGCCCTAGTACACTGAGGCTCAAATAAACCGCTGTTTTCCGTAGGGGGCGGACCAATGTGTCCGCCCTGGGCCGACCAGCGTGTCGGCCCCTACAAAACCCTGGCTAAACATAGGCTATGCTGTACTAGGCGGGTTAACAAACCCGCCCCTACTATGATATGGAGAGGAGTCAGGTTGTTATTCTAGCTGACGGTTTCCGGTTTGGGGGCAGGGGATGGTGTGGTTGCTGCCGCAGCTTTGGGTGCAGGATCAGTCTGATCGGTAGTGGATGCAGTCGGCGTTGATCCGTTGGTGGGAGTGCTTGCGGCGCTCGCTGTTGCGCTCTCTGTCGAATTTTCTGCCGGGCCACCGTCGTTATCCGCCAGCAGCGAATCGATCATGTCGCGCACACTGCCCAGGCTGTCCAGGCCGAGATACACAATCGCGTAGCGGATATAGGCAATCGGATCGAGTTCCTTCAAGCCTTCGATGACCATATCACCCACAACACGACTCGATACTTCTTCCTTGCCCAACTGTTGCAGATGGGTTTCGATACGATGCACCAGATTGGTGATGCCGGACGCCGGGATCGGGCGTTTGGAGGACGCGATCTGAATGCCCTGGATGAGCTTTTCCCGATCAAAGGGTTCCCGATCGCCGTTGTTTTTTATGAGCAGCGGCATATCGACCAGCACACGCTCGTAGGTGCTGAACCGGCGTCCGCATTTTTTACATTCGCGCCGCCGCCGGATGCCACCTTTTTTGTCGCGGGTGGTATCGACAACACGCGATTTATTCTTCGCTTCGCAATATGGGCAGTTCATGGTGTATTTGTCCTCGGATGCAGTTGTTTTAATACCACATATCCCACATGGAGAGGTATTTTCGGGTAAATGTTGTGGGATACTCCCAGATATGGGGGATTAAGTTGACTTACTGTAGCATGGGCGGGGGCGTTGTGTCAAGCGGCATGTTAATCGAGTTCACGTATTTGGGGTAGGGGCGGACCAGCGTGTCCGCCCGGCGTGGTGTTGCCTCGCGTTGTGGTCGGCGCATCTGGGAACACACATGGGTGCTCCCCTACAAAAATATTCGTAAACAATCGCCATCACCCGCGCGCAGATCGCCGCATCACCCCTAATACGGCAGGCATAAGCCGCTCATAGGCCCAATAGAGGACCGGCTGCGGGGCATAATCCCACGCGCCGATGTGCCGCACCACGCGCCCGCCAAACCCATCTTTGAAGCGGTACACGCCCCACATCGGATCATCCTCGCTGAACGTATCCGGCGCGCCCCAAAAATCATAAGTCGCGTAACCGTGCGCCTGCGCCCATTGGATCGCGGCCCATTGCA
>JAFGJA010000087.1 GCA_016929355.1 Anaerolineae bacterium
ATCATGAATGCAGTTGCGGCGACTGGTTCCCCAATCACGCCATCGTCGATCAGCTTACGGCAGGTCTGAATCCCGCCGCCGAGGAACGTATCCGGCGCGCAGCCGACCAAAACGCCCTTTGCCTGCGCCGCCGCGAGTATCTTTTGTCCATCTGCGCGCGTCACAGCGAGCGGTTTTTCACCATACGTATGTTTGCCCGCCGCAATCGTCGCCAGCGCAACTGCGGCATGGGCGCGCGGAATCGTCAGGTTGATCACGATCTGGATGTCGGGATCGGCCAGCAGCACATCGACGCTCATGGCTTGCAAACCATGCTGATCCGCGAAGGTTTGGGCCGCGTCGGGGTTAATGTCTGCGCAGGCCACCAGATCGATCATGTCATACGGCGCACAACCGCGTAGATAGGCCGGGGCGATATTGCCACAGCCGATGATGCCAACTTTAATGGGGTCTGGCATAATGCAAAAGCTCCTGTAAAAATCCAAAATTGATTTACCGCAGAGATTGCGGAGAACGCAGAGAAAAAATAAAGCAAAAGCAAGAGAAAAACCTTCTTGTGTTTACTGCCTGATTTCCCCCTCTCCATGCAATGGCGAGGGGGCCAGGGGGTGAGGTAATCTTTTACTTCCCACGCCCCAAGCCGTGCTCGACCAGATAGGTATAGCTTTGCGCTACGGCTGCGGCCATATCCGTGTCGCAGCGATCCAGTTCCACGACCAGCCACTCGGTATGATCGCCGCCCGCCTGGATAATCGCCGGGACATCGAGCACGCCATCACCCACCGCAACCATTGCTTCTTCACGATTAGCGGGACCGTCCTTGATATGCAGCAAAGGCGCGCGCGCGCCGAGGTCCGCCACCGTTTTTACCGGATCGCGCCCGCCAACTTGCACCCAGTAGGTATCCACCTCGAAAAAGATATGCGGATCAAGTTCCTCGATCAAAATATCAAAGCCGGCGGTCCCCGCCTCATCCAACGGCAAAAATTCCCACCAGTGATTATGCACGCCAAAAGCCAGCCCATGCGCCGCGCAAAACGCATACGCCTCGTTATAGCGCTCGCAGCTTAGTTTCACCGCGTCCACCGTTTCCCAGCGATCCAAACCGGGCAGAATCACGCGCTTGAGGCCGTAGGCTGCTGCGATTTCCAGCGTGCGGTCCTGATTATCGCCTAACGGGATCGCCATGTGCGCGCTCGGCACAGTCAGACCGAGTTCCTTATACAAAGCGGCAGCTTCCGCCAGATTGTCAGGATTGCCAAACGGTTCCACGCCCGCATAGCCCAGCGCGGCCACGCGGCGCACGGTCCCGGCAAAATCTTGCGCGAGGTCTTCGCGTAATGAATATAGTTGCACAGCAATTGGAGCAGTCATTTTTTCAAACATTCCTTCGCAATAGTAAGTGTGCGGTTAAACCAACGCGCTAACTATACTCCGAAAAAGTAGCACCCCACAGTTGATCAATATCACGACTGCGAGGTGATGGGCGATACATGAGATATGGACACATAGCTACAAAGAACTGTTAGCACGCCTCAAGCACGCGCATAGGCGAGCGCCTCAGCCATTGTCGCGCAAAGTTTGATCGTGATACTGCCAAATGAGGCAGCCCTCATCGCCTTGACAATCAACTCAAGATTTTTGCTCTGCGCCACCAGAATCACCTGGCGAATATGCGCGTGTTTGATGATGGGATCGTCACCCTGGACGACATAATTGGCGGCGGTAATAAAATCTTCAAAGGTCAGCGACGGGGCGACCACATCCATAATAAGATAATGCGGCATCGGAGCCGCATCTAACACATCTCGAACAGCCTGACTTAGCGCCTCAAATTCTCCTTTGAGGCTGAAATCCTCATACAATGTCACCATGACAAGCGGTTCATCTGGCAGAAGTTTGATCGCATAAGACATAATAATGTGCCTCTCTAGCTACTTCCCCCTATACGCCCATTATAGATGGAATTCAGGCGAAAGTGAAACGAGGCAAACAGCCTATGTTTTGAAGTAGATGAAGACGCGCATCCGGCCCAGCAAAATTTCATCACCATCACGCAGCCGCTTTTCCACCGAGGTGGGCAGCGATTCGCCGTTTAACTGCGTGCCATTGGTGCTGTTCAGGTCCATCAGATAGACCGCTTTGCCATCGCGCAGCAAGCGCGCGTGCCGCCGTGACACACCCAGATCATCCGCGCCATAGGGTGTCAGATTAATGTACGTGGTCGTGTCCGATTGTTCGGTGACGCGCCCAAACACCACCTCGGAGCGCACTTGCACCAGGATCGGCGTTTCGTCATTTTCTACTTGCAAGATCACGACGTTATCCGCGCCTAATTGATCGGTCCCGCCATGCACATCATCTTCGGTGAGTTGGCGCGTCGAGAGGGGCACTGGCCCCAACGCCACACCGCACTTCTGACAATACAGCATCCCTTCCAAATTTTCGGTTCCGCAATGCGGGCAAATTTGCATAATCGTTTCCCTCCATATTCACTGCCCTGATTATCGCTCAAATCCCATGCTGGCGCGACCCGATTGCGTTATGGTCCGGTTTAATTTTGCGCTGTTACGTGTTATGTTTCTGTGACCATCGCCTGCGCTGCGTTTAGCTTAGTGCCCGGATACTATAACCTGGCGTAGTCGCTAGACGTAAATAACGGCCGTGTCCCTACTGGCAAACGATATGGACGGAAGGAAGAGAGAGTATGAGTTATGATGCGCGCTTTGCCCCTGAACCTGAATCCGAACCGGTCTTCAATTCGCTGGTCGATACCGATCCCGATCAGCAGTTTAACGTGCGGCAAGCCGGCCCAATCGCGGGCTACCTGGATGATCTGGACGATGACGCCGCGGATTACAGCCATACCCCGCTTGATTTCGCCGACGAACGCATGACCCAACTCGGTTTGACGTTGGATTTCGGCCCGCGCGATCTGGCCGCAAACCGGGCAGGGTGGCTGACTGAAGCGCAGATCGAACGCCTGGCCGGGGATTTGCGCTGGGTCTACTGGCCGATCATCATTGCGCTGGTGAGCATTGCGCTGGTGATCGGTGCGACGAGTATCGCGGCGGGCACACTGACCGCGCTGCCGTTTGTCCTGTTGGGATTGGCGGCGATCCCGGCGCTGCTGCTCAAAAACGAACGCG
>JAFGJA010000088.1 GCA_016929355.1 Anaerolineae bacterium
AAGTCCCCTCTCTGCTTGCGGAGAGGGGATTTAGGGGTGAGGTTAAACGAAAATACGACATGAAGGCTTAACTTAATGCCTATGGGAGTCTGCCCCGCCCCTCTGCGCGTTGCGCAGGCGCGATGGCGAGCCATCGCGTAGAAAATCGAAGATTTTCAGGGGCAGGGCGCGTCAGGAGTCCCGCTAACGGCATAACCGGGCACAAGATGCGCAACTAACATCCGTTATACTGAATCCTCACGATGCAAGATGTCATTAAAGTGATCTTGAAATCCGCGTTTATCCGCGTTCATCTGCGTCCTATTCGGGGTTTTGACTTTTAAATCTGTGTCCCATTACCCCAGCGACACCAACTCAAACACCTCAATCGGCTGGGTCCGCCCTTTGACCGTGATCTCGCCCACCGGCTTGACCTCGATCTTATCGCCCAGGTGCGCGCGCGCTTCCGCCGTGATCAAGACTTGCCCGGCGGCGGCGTGTTCCTGCAAACGCTTGGTGACATTGACCGTATCGCCAATCGCGGTATAGTTCATCGCCTTATCGGTCCCGATGTTGCCGACCACCGCTTCGCCCACATGCACCCCCACGCCAAACGACATGCCCAGATCGCCGCCGCGCGCGTTGCGTTCGGTGATCGCGCGCTGCAAGGCCAGCGCCGCATCGGCTGCCCGCCAGACATGATCCGCTTGATCTTCCGGCGCGTTGAACACCGCCATCACCGCGTCACCCTGGAATTTATCGAGCGTCCCTTCGCGGCTGAAAATGACCTGGGTAGCGATGCTCAGATATTGGTTGAGGCTGGCGACTACATCTTCGGGGCGCGCCTGTTCGCTGTAACGGGTAAAGCCGCGCACATCGGCAAAGACCACGCTGATCTCCCGGCGCATCCCGCCCAACCGCATTGCCTCTGGATTTTGCAGCACGCGCTCGACCACGCTTGGCGCGACGTAGCGTTCAAAGGCGGTGCGTAGTTTTTCACTTTGCAGGGTAGAGGCTTCTTCCAGCGCGGCATAGATGCGGGCATTCTCAATCGCAATCGCGGCGTAATCACCGAGCGCGCTCAACATGGTTCCATCCTGCTTGGTGAACGGGCGCGCATGGGCGGACACGCTCGATACGCTCAAGACGCCCACGACGCGATCTTTCATTTTCAGGGGGATACTGGCAATCGCTGCCGGGAGTGAGGGGTCTTTGGCGCGATGTTTTTCCAATTCTTCCGGTGAAAATACCACCGGCTGGCCGGAAGCGGCGGCGCGTTTGGCGATCCGATCCGTGCTGTAATCGTTGCACGGTGTCGCGGCGGAATCGGCGTGTGTCTTGATCGCGCGGCAGACCAGTTGCCCGCCCTCGATCAAATACAACGCGCCCTGTTCCGCTTCCACGACCTGTGTCGCCGCATCCACCACGCGCGGCAGCAGCGTCTCCATGCTCATGAGTTCGGTCACGCTTTTGCCGATGGTGTAGAGCGTGTTGAGTTCCTTGACCCGGCGCGTGAGGGTCGCATTGGCGCGCAGCAGGCGGTTCGTGAGCGCGTCTTTTTCCTGACGCAGCCGGACTTCGCCCAGGCAGCGATTCATGGCGTCCATCATCTCATCGACGGTATACGGTTTGCGCACGTAATCGCGCACCCCTTTACGGTACACCTCAACCGCGATTTCTTCCGAGCCGTGAAACGTCATCAGGATCACAGGGATAGTCAGCCCTTCTTTTTGCAATTCATCCAACACTTCCATGCCGTTCATGCGCGGCATTTGCAGGTCCAGCAGGATAATATCGGGCTGCTGCTGCTTGATGAGTTGCATCGCTTCCAGGCCATCCCGCGCGATGAGCGGTTCGAACCCGTTGGGCTTCAAAATAAAATCGACGATGAAGTCCCGATTATCTTTGCCATCGTCGGCGATCAGCACTCGTACCGTGTTTTCGCTCACAAAACCGCTCCCTGGATCGATCGGCGTCTATTCGGAGTATAATTTATAACAAACGTCTGAGCTACCTAAAATTGTTTAGAATTGTGTTTGTCTTACTCCAACCAAAGTCGCAGCGTGAGAGTCGCCAGCCCCACCATATCCCCACTGCGCAGCATATAGGGCCGGTGCGGTTCCAGTTTATCCCCGTTGAGGCTGGTCCCGTTGGCGCTGCCTTCATCCATGATGTGTAACGCGCCGTTCTGCCAGAAGATCGTCGCGTGCCGCCGCGAGATACCTTTTTTCTGCGCGCCAAAATCGCTCAGATCAATATCCGGCTCCTCGCCCGTATCAGGATCGGAACGCCCGATCACCAGCGTGTCAATCGATTGGAAGTCAAAGACGAGCGGGCGGCGCGACGTTTCGATCTGTATTACCAGCTTCAGGTTCGGACGAAAATAGGCCGTTTGGTTCAATTCGCCCTTAAAACGTGCTTTCGCTTCCTTGACCAGCGCTTCACAGCAGCCCGAAATATCCAGTTGCAGCTTGCCATCCAGCGATCCCACCACCGTGATCAGGGGGGGCTGCTGGTGTTCGGCGCATATTACATCGTGCAATTCGCGCTGAATGTGGTCGATAGCCTGTTCCAGCGAATCGAGCATGTCCGGCTGGCTGAGACTCTGGCGGACTTTGGCGGGTAAAACCTGATCCCCTTCGAATTCAAATTTGATCTCAATCTTCATGTTGATGAATTCCTCGTTGCCATATCATCTTTGCTTCACAATCGAATATACTACAAGTATCCGATAAGTGTTTTTTGAGGAGGCATGTCATGCGTGCGTATCGTCGTTTCGTTCCCCGAACAGCCGGAATCATGCTGATCGGGCTGCTGGTGATTTTAGTCTCCGGCGTGACGATTATTGCTCAGGACGTGATCCCCGAACGGGGGTTGTGTAATGGCGCAATCTGCGGACCATCCGGCGCGTTGACGGTGGAGTCCTTGCCCACACTGACCGAGATCGATTGGGCTGCGTTTCCGGCGTATCCCGTGCGCCCGTACCAGCCGCGTGATGGTGGGCGCGAATGGTTTGTGGCGGCAGAGGGCCACGCTGACAATCCCGGCACGGCTGATGCTCCGCTTGCGACTCTCAATGAGGCGGTTGATCGCGCTCAATCCGGCGATGTGATCTGGGTCACGCCAGGGACGTATTCGCTCGGTGATGCGGATGAATACGAAGCGCTGATCCTGGCTACGCCGGGAAT
>JAFGJA010000599.1 GCA_016929355.1 Anaerolineae bacterium
CACCGACCACGCGCGTGCAGCTTGTTTCCTTGCAGCCCGCTCAGTTGAGTGATCTATTGGCGCAGATCATGACCGATGATCCCGCCGATCTTATGGCGTTGCTGCAAACCGAAACTGCCGGGAATCCGTTTTTTGTGGTTGAAACACTGCGCGCCCTGGTGGAACAAGAAATTTTATATACGAACAATGGGGGGTGGCAGATTGACGCCGCCGGACTGCCAGAACCAACGGGCTTACCGATGTCGGATGTGGTGTTGCGCGTGATTCAGGGGCGCATCCGGCGTTTGTCACGGGCAGCGCAGGCGGTGTTAACGGTAGCGGCGGTGCTGGAACATGATATAGACGAGAAATTGTTGGCGCAGCTTGTCGATCCCACGTTGGCGCTTGATCTGGCGCTGGACGAGATTTTGCGCGCGTCGATTCTGGCGGAAACCACGCCGGGGGTGTACCAATTCAATCACATTAAGGTGCGCGAAATTATCTATGCGGATACCAGCGCGCCGCGCCGCCGGTTTTTGCATCGCCGCGCGGCGGATGTGTTGGCCCAATGGGCTGAACAATCCGGGCATGAACGCCTGAGCGACCTTTCCCAACTGGCCTATCACTATGCTGAAGCGCGCGAATGGACTGCCGCGATGGTGTATGGCTGGCGGGCGGCGCAGACTGCATTTCAGGCAGGCGCATTTGCTGAGGCGAACCGGTATGCGACGGTAGCCCAGGTGATTCTCGCCGATCACGCGGGGGATGTGGAGCGCAGTCGTTTGCCAGAACCATTAGCGGCAATTGAATTTGATCTATTAACACTGCGGGCTGAATTCCGGCGGCGCGCGGCAACGGCGGGCCTGTATTATCCGCCAGAATTGATGATGGCGATTGGAGCATTACTGCCCAAAGTAGACGATTCTCGGCAGGCACAAGCATCATTACAACAATCCACGCATTTATTGGGCCAGGGTGATTTGGCTGGATCGAAAGACGCGGCGGCGCGGGGTCGAGTGCTTTATGCTCAATTAGGTGATCAACGTGGCGAAGTGAATGCCATCGAACACCAGATCGATCTGGCATATCGCGCAGGCGATCTGATCACGATGCGTGCGCTGATGCGTGATTTACAGCAGTTGAGCACTATCCTGGATGCTGAGGATGTGTGGCACATGCTGACCGCTAACGAGATGCGTTTGGCCGCTTATCAAGGCGATTGGGTGCGTGTGTTGCATCTGGCGCAGACGGTGTTACCTTCGCACCGATCCCGCTTTGATCCGGCAGTGGCATGGCTCTCGCTGGCAAATCTGGGATTGGCTTATATGAAGCTCGGCGCGTATGAAGAAGCCTATGCTGTGGCTTTGCAAGCTGTCGAAGCGAGCGAAGATGCCAACGTTTTAGGGTTGGGCGCGCGTGTTTTGTTGGCTCGCCTTGAATTGCAGCGCGGCGCAGTCGATCAGGCGCGGGATCGCTTGTTTGCAGTATTAGAAACGCCCGATCCGTTGCTTGGCGAGAGCGAGGTCGTTTCACCCGCGTTGGCGTTGGTACGGTGCTGTGTGGCGGTGGGTGATGTTGAGGGCGCAAAACATTGGTCCAAACGCGCCTCGGCTGCCGTGAGCCGGATTCGCCTGCCGATTCTGTTTCCTCTGTCACAAATTGCCTGGACGCTGACTTATCTGGCTGAGGAGCGGTATGACGATGCGCGCAAACGCTTGGTGTATCCGCTTGAACTCATGCTGCTGCTCGCCGATTCGTCACCGCAGGAAGTATTTGCGCTGCGGGCGGCGGCGGCGCGTGGTTTGGGCGATGAGGCAGGCGCGCAGCAGTGGTTGAATTGTGCGTATGATGAAGTGCAGGAACAGGCAGCAGCGATCCATGAGGCGGATTATCGCGCCTCGTTTCTGGATCGCGTGGCCCTGCATCGCTTGATCGTGGTGGCGCATGATGGTACGGCGTGGCAGCCTGCGGACATGCTGAACGCCCCCAGCCGCAGAAGCGGCTCACCGTCGCTTAAGCGACGGTGACGAGGCAGCGCCTCGTGGGGGCGTTCGGTTGGCGCACGAGTCTGCGTTTACCCTGTGTGCAAGTAATCTGCCGCCGCCAGCGTCAGCAGGACCAGTTGCCAGATGCCGAATGAGATCGGTTTCGTTTCGATATATTCATCCAACCGGTGCGCGTTGCCGCCGTAAGTGATGCCAATGGTCACGGTGGGTAAGCCGTGTGCCAGCATGATATTGGCGTCGGTGCTGCCAGTTTCGTATTCCGGCTGGTGATCAATGGCTTGCAGCGCGGCAGTGGCGAGTTGGACCAGTGGATGTTTGACTGGAATATGCCCGGATGGACGATCTCCGACCACCTCAATCGCCAAGTCCACATGGGGACGCTCAACGGCTTGAATCGCGGCGCGGACCTCTTGCTCAAAATCAGCCAGAGTCGCGACTGATTCGGAGCGCATATCAAGATACAGATCGGCATTCATGGCGATGCTGTTGATCGAGTGCCCGCCGTTAATCAGGCCGATATTGAATGTGGTGCGGGGGTCGGTAGGCGGATTCAGGGTGATAATCCGGGCGCTGGCATCGATCAGGGCATGAACGGCGCTGGGGCGACCATAATGCAGCCAGCTATGCCCGCCGGGAGCCTGACAGGTCACATGCAGGCGGCGCACCGCGATCCCGGCGTGATA
>JAFGJA010000600.1 GCA_016929355.1 Anaerolineae bacterium
ATGATCATCGGTCACATCCCTGGCTCCAGTTGGCTTAGTCCTGCCAGTTTACCCCATCATCTGACTATTGCGAAGGTTAACTAGTGTATGGGGCGCTGATTGTGTTGGGCGTGATGCTGATGGTGTGAAAGTGAAACTTACTCGATGCTTACAAATATGTTCTTTGAAAATGCCCGTTCATTGTTTACCTCACCCCTAGAATCCCGCGTGCGCGGTGCGCACACCTCCATGCGATGGAGAGGGGACTTGACCACACGCCAGCCTCCCCCTCTCAGGCTTGGCGGGAGAGGAGGCTGGGGGGTGAGGCCGCTTTGCAAACACACCAATTCCGTGACGAAACCGGGAAAATCGTGTTAAAACAGTACGACACCATCTATCAGGAGGATTACAACATGGGTTCACTTGAAGGTAAAACTGCGCTGGTCTTCGGCGTGGCGAATAAACGCTCGATTGCCTGGGGAGTCGCTGAGTCGCTGCTGGCAGCAGGGGCAACCGTTGGCCTGAGTTACGCCACTGACATTCTCGCCAAGCGGGTTATTCCGCTCGCGGAGGAAGCGGGGATCGATTTTGTGGAAAAATGTGATGTGACCGAAGATGAGCAGATCGAGCAGGTATTTGCCAAAGCGCAAGAGAAATTTGGCAAGATCGACTGCATGATCCACTCGATTGCTTTTGCGCCCGGCGATGACCTGGGCGGGCGGTTCCGCGATGTGAGCCGCGCGGGATTCATGACGGCGATGGAAATTTCCGCCTACAGCCTGATCCCAATGGCGAAATATGCCGCCGAAATCATGCCCGATGGCGGCAGCATGATGGCAATGTCCTACTATGCGTCCGAGCGCGTCTTCCCGCGCTATAACGCAATGGCGATTGCCAAAGCCGCGCTGGAAAATATCGTGCGCTACCTCGCCGTTGATCTCGGTCCGCAGGGCATCCGCGTCAACACCCTCAGCCCCGGCCCGATCCGCACACTGGCGGCGGCGGGTGTGCCCGGTTTCAAGACGATGTACCGCCTCAGCGAAGAAGTCGCGCCTCTGCGCAGCACGATCACGCCGGAGGATGTGGGCAGTGTCGCCGCATTTCTGGCGAGCGATGGCGCGCGTAACATTACCGGCGAAGTGATCAAGATCGATGGCGGGTTCCACACGCTCGGTTTCACCAATCGCCCGGACGAATTCGAGGAATAGATTCGCCTAAGGCGCAGCTATTTTTGTAGGGGAGCACCAATGTGTGCTCCCTGCGTTTAACCGGGCGGACACACTGGTCCGACCCCTACATGATCGGGGGGTGAGGTTTAGCGCTTCACCGGCACGAAATCCTCGATCCGCACGTCAACCAGTTCATACTCGGACTTTTTAGCGGTCCACCCGGTAGGCCCACCACCGACCACATGATCGGTATCCGCAGAGGTCATTTTCTCGACCAGGATCACTTTCACTCCGGCGTTGGGCAGCTCAAACACGGTCTGATATGAACCCTGGAGCGAATTGCGCCAGAATTTCATCACGGCGTCCTTATCTATATCACGCAGTTCACGCGCCCCATGACGCACTTCGAATGTGCCATGCCGCACCACCATCCCCTTCAAGCGTTCGATCAATGCTTCGCGTTGCGCATCATCCATTGTGATTTTTTCCTCTACACTACGCTGCATAAGTTTATGATTTGAATGGATTTTATCACACGCCTTTCGCTTTGCCACGCGGGGTGTTGTACAATCGAGAGAAAATCTCTGTCAAACTATTCTGAAAAATAACGCATGATCGACACCTATACCGTCTTACAATTGACCACCCACATCCGCGATCTGCTCGATGACGATCCCACGCTGCAAGACGTATGGGTCGAAGGCGAGATCAGCAATTTTACACGCGCCGCATCGGGGCATCTGTATTTCACGCTCAAGGACGATAAAAGCGAACTGAAATGCGTCATGTGGAAAATGCAAGCGGCGTGGCTCCCCTTTGATCCGCAGCATGGCGACGCAGTGTTGGCGCACGGGCGCGTATCGGTCTATGAGGCACGTGGGCAGTACCAACTCACCTGCGATGCGATGCAGCCCGCCGGAGTTGGCGATCTCAACCAGCAGTTTGAATTGCTCAAAGCCAAACTCGACGCGGCAGGGCTGTTCGATCCGGGCCGCAAACGCGAGATTCCCTCTTTCCCGCGCCAGATCGGGATCGTCACGTCGCCCACCACCGCCGCCTTTCAAGATATGCAAAACGTGCTGCGGCGGCGCTATCCGCTCGTGGAAATTATTCTGAGTCCGGCGTTGGTCCAGGGCAAAGAAGCGCCCCCGCAGATCGTGCAGGCGATCCAGCGTCTCAACGATCATACTGAGGTGGATGTAATCATTGTGGCGCGCGGCGGTGGCAGCCTGGAGGATTTGTGGTGTTTCAATGATGAGCGAGTCGCGCGGGCAGTAGCGGCATCACGGATTCCTATCGTGACCGGCGTCGGGCACGAGATCGATTTTACGCTGGTCGATTTTGCCGCCGATCTGCGCGCGCCAACCCCCTCGGCGGCGGCTGAAGTCGTAACACCAGATGGCCCGGCTATGCGTATAGAAATAGATGCGCTTTCTGAGCGATTGAGTGATACAATTCAAGCGGAATTGTTGGACCGGCGGCGAGGCATCGAAACACAAATACGCTGGTTAACGCGCCTGTCGCCTGACATGCAAATTCAGAACGCCCGCCAGCGCATCGACGATCTGACCGGGCGCATGACACAGCAGATGCAGCACGCGCTCGAACGGCGGCGGGATCGGTTAGACGCGCAAACCCGCGCCCTCGAAGCGGCGAATCCGGCGGCCCTGCTGCGGCGTGGTTACGCGCTGGTCACGCGCTCCGATGGACAGCGTGTGACCAGCATCCAGCACGCCGCCGAGGGAACCAATGTGCAGATCACGTTGCAGGATGGGCGGTTGGTGGCACGGATAGTGACGCGAGAGAGTGATTAGTTTTTAGTTA
>JAFGJA010000089.1 GCA_016929355.1 Anaerolineae bacterium
ATCACCGCCGAACGCGAAGAAATCGTGGACTTCACCAACCCCTACTTCAACGCCGGTCAGATGATCGCCGTGAAGGAAGGCAGCAGCGTCATGGGACCGGATGATCTGGCGGGTTTGCGCGTCGGTGTCCAGAGCGGCACGACGGGCGACATTTACGTCAGCGACGAAATCCCTGGCGCGGAAGTCGTGCGCTACGATGAAATCACGCTGGCATTCCAGGCGCTCGGATCGGGCGACGTGGATGCCGTTGTCAACGATGGCCCGGTGAGCGCGGACATTATCAGCAGCAATCCCGAATTGGGCGTGGTGCTGGTCGGCGATCCGTTGAGTGATGAATTCTACGGCATCGCCGTGCAGCCGGACAAGCCGGAACTGCTCGACGCGATCAACGTGGCCTTGGCCGACCTGATTGCCGATGGCACGTATGCCGAAATCTACGAAAAGTGGTTCGGCGTCCAGCCGCCCAGCATGTTCCTGCCGAAATAGCTGAAATAACCCCAATAACAGTGGGTGTTAGATTGATAGCGGGGACGGGGCTACAGCCGTCCCCAAAATTGTAACTACTTAGTTAGTGAGAAAAAACCTTATGGACGAACGCGCGCGTCAAGCCCTCGATCTCCCGCCTCTCCCTGATAATGACAACGAGGGCATAACCCCAGTTGGCCCTTATGAGCGCTTTATCGGCTGGGCGGCGGGCTTGCCCTGGTGGGCTATTATCCTGGGGATTGTGGTGGTGGTGGTTGGCTATTCGATGCTCACGTCGGAAGCCTATCGCCGCGTGATCCGGCAGTTAACGGATAATCCGCAGGTTTCCACCGATGACCTGTTTTTTGCCGTGCTGCTGGTGGGCGATAAAGAAACTACCACCGGGATGTTAGCCCGTGCCGATTCCGTTGAAACGGTGATCCAGCAGTTGATCGAGGAAGTTGATCCCGCAGAGGCGGACGATTTTGGCATTCTGGTCTCAGAAACACAAACGGAAATCACGCTGCGCACGGACGATGGTCGAACCATAACCATCCCCAAGCGCGATATTGTGGACGAAAAACGCACCGAAACCCCAGACGCGATTCAGGTCGAAGTCACGTATTTTGTGGATACCGAGATCGTCACGGGGACAGTAACGGATCGCGCCGGTGATACGCTGACGATCCGCACAGTGGACGAAGTTAGCGAAACGTTCGCGGTGTCGCGCGTGTTGAGCCGGGATGAACAAGGGGAGTTGGTCACGATTCAGCGCGAAGGCGAGATCATCACCGGCACATTGGATACGCTGAACAACACCAGCATCAAAATCAGGGTTCCCGGCGCAGATGAGTTACGTGAAATTCGCCGCAATGAGATCGTGGAGTTGAACCTCCCCACCCTGACCTTAGCGGTGCATGATCCGGGGCAAGAACGCCCGGTGAATCCCGGCGAAGAAGTGCGGGTCGCCTATATCAATGGAGCCGATCTGACGAATGTTCTCAAAGAGCTAAACCGGCTGGATACGGTGGATGTGCCGTTGTTCTCCGTACCGGGAGAGGCGCAGGTCGCGTTAGTGGGTTATGACTCGCTTGATGACGCACTCGAAGCGACGAGTCAGGGCGAGGTGGATGCGCTGCTCTATCTGGACGATGGCCCGGAACGATTGGCCGTTGATGAGTGGGTCACGGCCCATCCCGATGCAAATATGAGCGTGGTACTGCTGCGCGAATGTGAAACCGGCTGTCAGGTGATGCTTAAACTCGAAGATGATGCGATCACCGGGCGCATCGCCGCCGAAGATGCCGAGGCAATCACCGTTGTGACCACCGAGGCGGTCACGATTGAAGTGGACAAAGATCGCATTCTGGAAGAACGCCGGATGGAACCGGGCACATGCGCCCTGAACAACCTGCGCGGCTGTAATGCGGGCATTTTTCTGACGCTGACCGTCACTTTCCGCGCGTATGCGCTGGCGCTGATCATCGGCCTGATGTTCGGTATTCTGCGTGTGCAAACCAACCCGGTTCTGTATGCGGTATCTACCTTATACGTTGAGGTCATTCGCGGGATTCCCCTGCTGGTGATCTTGCTCTACGCCGGGTTCGTGATCAGTCCCGAACTGCGCGACGGGCTGATGATCTTCGATCTGCAATGGCTCGGTGATTCTATGCCGGATGTCGTGATCAGGCTGCCCAAAATCAATCTGAATGATGAATGGGAAGCCGTGCTGGGCTTATCGTTCGGCTATGGCGCGTTCATTGCCGAAATTTTCCGCGCGGGGATTCAGAGCATTGGGCGCGGGCAGATGGAAGCCGCCCGCAGCCTGGGTATGAGCTATCCGCAAGCCATGCGCCATGTCGTGCTGCCGCAGGCGATCCGCGTGGTGCTGCCGCCGCTTGGTAATGACTTCATTGCGATGCTCAAGGACTCGGCGCTGATCTCGGTGCTGGCGCTGCCGGACCTGCTGCAATTGGGCCGGTTGTACGTGTCGCGTACTTTCCGCGCCCTGGAAGGGTATAATACCGTCGCGGTGTTATATCTGGTCATGACGATTTTCCTCTCGATGATGGTCCGCATCATTGAGCGCCGCGCCCGTCTGCCACAGTAGTTAAGGAGCATTACCGGTATGAGCGAAAAAGAACCGATCATCCAGATTAACAACGTCCACAAACGCTTCCACACGCTGCGCGGGACGGTTCACGCCTTGCGCGGTGTCAGCCTGGATATAATGCCGGGCGAAGTGGTCGTCGTGGTCGGGCCGAGCGGGTCCGGTAAAAGCACGCTATTGCGCAGTATCAACCGCCTGGAAACCATTGACGGTGGCTCGATCACGGTAGACGGTATCCCGCTCAAGGGCGCGCGCAACATCAACAAAATCCGCGCCGAAGTCGGGATGGTATTTCAGCAGTTTAACCTGTTCCCGGATCGCAGCGCGCTCGGCAATATCATGCTGGCGCAGCGCGTCGTGCGCCGCCGCCGCAAAGGTGAAGCCGAAGCTAAAGCACAAGAACTGCTGGCAAAAGTGGGTATTCCTGAAAAAGCAGATACCTATCCCGGTCAGTTGTCCGGTGGGCAGCAGCAGCGCGTCGCTATTGCCCGCGCGCTGGCGATGGACCCGAAAATCATGTTGTTCGATGAACCAACCTCCGCCCTCGATCCCGAAATGATCAAAGAAGTATTGGATGTGATGCTGGCGCTCGCCAAAGACGGGATGACGATGGTGGTGGTCACGCATGAGATGGGGTTTGCGCGCGCCGCCGCCGATCGCGCCGTGTTTATGGACGAGGGGCAGATCGTGGAAATTGACAAGCCGGATGTAATTTTCTCCAGCCCTTCGCACGAACGCACGCAGCGTTTTCTGGACAAAATTTTGTAGCGATGGCGAACACCTTCGATTATCCGTTAGTGTTCTTCTACACGCGCGATCTGGCTCAGACCGCGCGTTTTTACGAGGCTGTATTGGGTCTGGCGCTGGTCCGCGATCAGGGATCGTGCCGGATATACCGCGTCGGGGAACGGGGCTATATTGGGTTTTGCGAACGCGACTCCGCCCCGGAACACCCGGCGGGCGTGATCCTGACACTGGTCACAGATGATGTGGATGAGTGGTATACGCGCCTGTGCGATCAGGGTGTGGCGTTTGAGAAGCCACCGACGCAAAATCCCACCTACGGAATTTATCACTGCTTTTTCCGCGATCCGAACGGGTATTTGTTGGAGATTCAGCGCTTTGATGCGGCGCTAGAATGACACGACCCTAATCGATCTGATCATCCATGTCTCGATGAATTTTTTCCAAGGCTTTCACGATCTTTTGCACCTGCCCTTTAGCGAGTGCATTTCTATCGCTGAGATTTTGCAGATGGTGGCTGAGGCGATCAAGCGTCCATACATACGTTGAGGGGTTATCAAATTCAATCGTGGATTCTGGATCGGCCCAGATGATCACAGGTTCAACCCACTTGATATTGATCTGCCTGGATTGCAGTAGTTGTTGTAAAGCTTTTGCATTGCGGCGAGATTGGGTAGTTGGGGACTCAGCAGCTACCCATTTTTCACCATAACGCTTTTTCCACTCATCGCCCACATTGCGATATTCACCGCTAAACGCTTTAACCTCAAAACTCCATACGCCAAGTGGCCCGACGAGTACCAAATCGAGATCACCGAGGCGGCGTCCGGGTAGTTCCAAGTTGCGAAACAACCACCAATTCCCATCCAACACACCTTGCAATACGTTCAGGGCGCGTTGCTCTCCCAATTGGCCCTTGCGGTGGAGATCAAGTTTGTATTCAATCCGATTCATGATTAAATTAAAGAATTTATTGAGGCCAAAAAGTTCTAGAAATCCGATTAATCCAAGAATTACTAAGCCCAGAACTACGCCCAAAATTCCACTTTTGACGCCGTTAATATCGCCAATAGTAATGCCACCATTCAGTTTACCAGTGAACAGCAGATAAATTAGTAAAATCGTTAAACTGAATATAACACCTAAAATGCCACCCTCTAGCATCGTGAGTTGTATCTGCCGCCGTTCGGCAAAACTGCGCCGATCAGAGGAAATGACATGCAGTGGTCCAGGAGAATTTTTGGCTTCGCGCTCCTGTTGAGACAACAGGTAATGGGCCATTGTGCGTGAGGCTTCGCGTAACTGTGCATCATCGCTGTTATACATGGCATTTATGAAATCCCGCAGAGAAAGCAAGTGACGATCAACTAGATAGCCAATCGTTTGCTTTTCACCTTGCTAAAACGGCCAGACCATTGATCGAGCTTGACTCAATGACATAACTCGCTGATTATCTGATGCGGCATTATTCATCAATACACACTATCCTAATCTTTGCATGAAAATTCAACAGATAAATTATCAAAGGAATTTAAAATTATAATCATTACATCTAAGTGAATGATAGTCAAAATATGATAATATACAAACTGTCGTCAGCGGGATCAAAAAACCTACATTGCGCATAGCACGAATGTAGGTCCAAGATATACTATCAGATTTCTACGTTTCGAAGACTTAAAGCAGTTCCCCACACTCTGAACACGCGGACACCGAGGCCGCATACGTCAGACCACACGCCGCGCAGGTCTTGCCCCTGCCGCCCAAATGCGGCTCGATCATGCTCATGACCACATCCCGATCCACCCCGGCGGCGGTGAGATCACGCGCCAGATATTCCACCGGCACGCCGCGATTTAACCGCGCGGGAATTGAGTTGATGATCTGCGCGAGATTTTCGGTGGAGGTCGCCTGGTGGCGCGTCCGCACCGGGCCGCGTATTTGCAACACAGTTGGCTCAAACGCCACGCCGCATGTTTGACACTCGACAAACTCGCCGAGTTTGCCCATTGGAATCAGTGGCACAAAATACAGCGAAAAGTAGCGGGACGCTTTCTTGTGTTTATACTGGCGCTGACTCTGGCACTTGGGGCAGAAAAATTGCCCTTCCCCGATCACCTGATGGCGAACTTTGGTTCCAAAAATAATAAACAGCACCGTGCTTATCCTTACTGCCCGGTAGACATGGGCATGATCACATGGATGAAGTCATCGCGCCCGGCAGGACGGACGACGCCCGGCGAGGTCGCGCCACTGGTTTCCAGCACCACTTGATCCTCTTTGATCACGTTTAACACTTCGATCAGGTATTTGATGTTGAAGGAAATTTCCATCGCGGTTCCATCAATGCTGGCGTCAATCGGCGCTTCCGCGTCACCTTTTTCCTGTGATTGCCCGGCTACGATGATCCGCCCCGGCACATTCACCATGCCGCTCGGCTCGACCAACACCCGCGCCGTATTCGCGGAATCTTTAGCGAAAACTTCCGAGCTTTTGCAAGCCGCCAGCAGATCATCCGTATAGGCCAGGATCGAGGTGGCAAAGCCGCGCGGGATGATCGCTTCATAATCGGGGAATTTGCCCTCAATCAACTGCGACACCACCACCACACTCTTGAGGCCAAACATCACCTGCCCGCGACTATCCGGCAAACCGATCAAGACTTCGTCGTCTTCATCGCTGATCACACGGCTGAGTTCTTGCAACGTGCGCGCCGGGATAATCAACGGGTCCGGTTCGGGATCACTCACGCCAATTTCGAGTTCAGCCGTGCGCACCGACAGCCGGTAGCCATCCGCCGCCGCCAACGTGAGCAGATCACCCTCAAACCGCATCAAAATCCCGGTCAGGATCGGGCGATTATCTTCGCGGGCCGCCGCAAACACCACCTGATCGATCATTTCCTTGAAAACCATCGCATCAACGGCAATCGCGTGTTCGGCGTCAAATTCCGGCACACGCGGAAATTCGGCGGCGTCCATGCCCTTAATATTGGCGGAGCGCGCGCCACACCGCAGATGCATCGACAAGGTGCGAATGTCGAGGTCCATATCCACTCGTTCGGCGGGCAGCGTGTTCACCAGGTCTTGCAAGGTGCGCGCCGGGACCGTGATCGCGCCATCTTCCTCGACTTTGGCCCCGATCCAGGCCGAAATACCCAGTTCCAGATTGGTAGCCGAGAGCAATAAGCGCGCATCCTCAGTCGAGAGCATCACATTTGCCAGAATCGGCAGAGTTGGGCGGCTTTGAATGGCCCGGCTGACAATGCTTAGACCTTTTTGCAGATTCTCTTGTAAGACTGATACACGCATACAACACTCTCCCATACGGCGAAATTTCAAGTTTAGTTGTCCGGGCAATTATACATTCGTGCGATGTTAAAGCCAAGCGGCATATTTAACAGCCATTGGGCACGGAAATATTCGGCGGCACGTCGAGTTGGTGCAGATCAAGTTCATAACGCAAGTAGAGCGTCCCCGACACCATATTCCCAGACTCCTGATCCGCCCACAGCAAATACACATGCTCAACCGTCGCGCTCACCTCATACACCAGGACCGCGTTATGATCCGGTGAAAACCACAGGTCAGCGCCGAGGATAACGGTGCTGTCCGCCGTGCGATGCAGCGCCGGGAGCCGCACATTTTCCGGCGCAAAGGTATACTGCCACGCCGGACTATCACTGATGTCTTTACGATGGCCGGTGGGCACGGCATAACTCACCCCGCCGATAAGTTGCGTTGCGCCCAGGTCCGCAATCGCCGTTCCGCTTTGCTGATCCTGCGTGCAGCGCCCATTAACATCGACCACGTAGTAATCGTTGGACCAGCGCACGCCTTCGAGCTTCAAAAGCGCAGCGTCCAGCAAAAACGCAGCCCCTTCCACTTCGAGCACGACGCGGCGCGTTTGCCCGATCTCGTTGGCCTGGACCGTTGCCGCAAGCTGTCCCTCAGCCGCTTCGCCCGTTGTATCGAATGTACCGGTAAAATGCCCCGTGATGGTATACGTCCACCCTTGATAAGCGCTCAGATTAATATCAATCGGATCAATGTTAATGACGGCAAATTCTACCGGCGGCGCATTTTCAGTCAGAAATATGGAAGTAG
>JAFGJA010000601.1 GCA_016929355.1 Anaerolineae bacterium
GCATACCATGCCCGCCGTTTACGCAGCGAGATGCCCGCGTCCGACTCTTCTCTTTGAGTTGTGCGGACTCGCCCGCGCGGGTCGATGTGGATTTGTCCGGCTTGCTGCAAACGTGCGAATTCTTCGGGTGTAATGTCCGGCGCAGGCTCACCGCCGAGGCGTTCCAGGCGTGGCTTCAAATCCTCGCTGTTATCCGGCGCATGATTCACTTTTTCCGCCTGAGGCTGATCGGCATCCGTGTTGTTTGTGACTGGAACTTCTTCACCATCATCTACCGGGGGATTTACGTTATCATTCTCAGCCATTGGTTACGATCCTTTCGCTTCCTGCTCATCATCGTCTTCAAACGCGATATGGCCCAATCCGGCTAATTCATCCAGCGAGACCTGTTCGTTGGCCGCTTCCGCCACCCGATGTAAATGTCCGCAAACCAAACACTCAGGATTGCGCGGTACTGTGACCCATTCGGCAGTGTAGGGGAGTGCGGTTTTTCCCTCGTAGATTTCCAGATGCGTATTCGCCATGACCAGCGTATTCGCGGGCATCTGGCGATGTACGGTGGTATCTTCCAGCAAATAATTCAGCGCCAAATCTGCCTGTGTCGCGGCGACCCGTACCACATGCAGCCACAAGCCCGGTTCCGCCGCCAACGTGCCATCGGGACCAATCATGCCGTAATCCAACTCCTCGACACCATTCGGCGTGGGATCGGATAAGCCTTCGCGCAAATGCTCCGCCCAGCACGCATAACACGGCCCTTCATCGTGATAGATCACGCAGACATCGCCGCCTTCGCCGCGTTCGTAAACGCCCGCGTAAACCGCTGTTTTGTGGTATTTGATACACGCTTCATTGATCGTGTATTTCGGCCCCTCTTTGTCCACGCCCGCCACGACTACATCCATCTGCGGCATCATATCCAGGTGATCTTCAATGCGTCCCACAACGGTGGTCACATTGGCCTCTGGATTGCGCTGCTTGATCAGATCGGCCACCGCTTCCACTTTGGGCTGGCCGAGATAACGCAAATCTGCCGCATGGCGCACCACGTTTGTTTCTTCCATGACATCATTATCAATCAGGATAAAATTGCCAACCCCGCTCATCGCAAGACTGACCGCGACAAAACTGCCGCCCGATCCCAGACCAATAATACCGACGGTTTGCGTGCGCAGATACGCCAGCACGTCTTCACCTAATAAGCGTTCAATCCGATCCCAATTCATGCGGTAACCTTATCCCTTATCCGTTTTTTCAAGATGCCACACCAGTTCAATCAGTGTGCGTTTCGAATCCCAGGGCCAAGCCGGTAATTGGGTCAGCAGCAATGGTTTAGAAGCCTGATACAGCTTTTCGAACACATCTTCATCTTCAGCTACCCGCACCAACGGTGCAACCCGCAGCGCGGGCATTTCGCTGGGATAATCAACCGGCGTCACAATAATAAAAATGTGGTGTGTGCCCGGTTTGTAGATCGAAAAGCAGATTTCATAGGGCGGGTTGCCATCCGCATCCCACCGGACAATATCAACCGCATAACCCGCTTCTGCTAATAATTGGACTTCCTGATCAAAACGGCGCGGGTGCATCAGATGCCAGGGTGCTTCCGGCAAATGCGGCAGTCGCTCATCCGGCCAAATGATCGGGACAACCGGCGCGAAATTACGCATCAGGCGGCGGCTGATATACCAGAAGTCCACCCGGATCACCCATTCCCCATCTTCAGAGGGTCGCACCAGCGCGTTAGCGGGTAAGTTCTCAGGATCAGGCGCGGGGCTGTTTTCATCAAACTCATCCTCATCATCCAGTTCAAAATCCTGGCCCAACTTGACGAGTTTTAGCGGCGTGGCTTCCGCTTCGGCGGGCGCAAAGTCCAGCGTTGGCGGCAGTTTCACCTCAATATTCACCATTTGCGCCAGCGTTGGTTCAGCCGTATCTGCCGCATCAACTTCACCGGCTTCTGGTGTTTCGTCTGCCGCTTCCTCATTCCGCACGCGATACAGGGTGATAATCGGCGCGACCAGTTGATGATCGGGCGTTTCAGGATCAGCGATCATGCCGCGTGCCGTTTGCAGATCACCGCCGGAGGGCGCGATCATGCTGCCGGGCTGCTTGTGCCAATCGCCCACAAACCGGAGCGGTAAATTCCAATCCTGCGCGGCGGTTGGGGTATTGGGCAGCAATGATTCTCGGAACGCTTCCCAGTTAATGTGAAACCAGTGGAAAACATCCCCTTGCCATTCGCTGCCTTGCTCGAACTTCCCCCATTGACGCACGGCGTTATCGCCAGGGCTGATCGTATCCAGAATATAAATGTCCGGTTCAAGACGATCTTCTTGCTCCACAATGAACCCGACCATCGCCTCCCCGGTTTCATAGCCGGGATAAAGCAGCGCGCCCCGCACCATTTTATCAATCACATGCTGCGCGATAATGACTCGTGGTAATCCACGATCCGTATCTGGCAAATGGTTAGTCATCAACGTTTTCTCCTGTTGCGGCGATCATCTTGCGCAGGCATCCGTTCTTCAATTCCCGGCCAGGTTCCGGTAGCGCGCCAGGTGTAATACGCATACAGCCATTGGATCGCCCACCCCGCTACCGTCACGGCGGTTGACCGGCTCGGATTCCAGCCATACGTCACGCCATCTTTGGGATTAAACAGACAAAGCTGCCCGTCTTCAAACTGGTGTTTTTCGCTATACACGTTCGGCTGAACCACATACGCTTCGGCGGGGCGGTTGGGATACCCGTCCACATACACAATTTTGAGCGTATGCGTGCGCTGCGGAATCCCCGCCAGATTAATCTCGATATCACCGATCCAGTAAAGCGGGCCGTGTTTAGGCACATTCAATTGAAATGTGTCGCCAAAAGTGGCGCGCATCATTTCATGTTCTGTCCGCAGCCGGGCAGAGATTTGCTTGCGTGTTCCCCACCAGGGAATGTTACTCATACCACCTATCCTCCTAATAAGTCATCCAGGCTGATGGCTTCGTCCTGCTGTGCGGCGATAGCTTGCTGCAAAGCGGCTGAAATTTCCCCATCACTGGCAATATAACGCTGTATCTCGCTGCTGGCGATAGCATCACGCCATCGGAATTCATGATCGGCCAGCATCGTTTCACCGACCAAGATTCGCAAATGCCAGCGATCAGAGCCATCAATAGCCTTGTTTTGTAACGGCAGCCATGTGCTCGGCAGCAGCGCATTGACCCCGGCCTGGAGATCGTATTCGTCCTCATCCGCGTAATGCAGGCGGGGCCGCCCATTGACCATTTCTGCTAACTCGAATCGTACCATACCACGCGAGCGATACGGTAGCCACAGTTCAGCGAAGGGTCGCAGATAATCCGAGTCGATGCGGGCCTGTTCCGTGCGTAACAGGCGGGGCCGGTCTGCGCCGCGATATTCCAACAAGCCAATATCGGTGATGCGCACAAATTCTTCGCCGACATCGTATTGGGCGCGTTGCATGGCCCGCGCTGCCGCCGCTTTGGATGACTGTGCGCTGTGCTGCGTGGCCTGTGTCGGCGGATACGAGTGTATCTGATCTGAAAGATCATAACGCGCTGCCGATTGGCGCGCTGCTGTGCGCCGTGACCTGGATCGGCGCGATCCAGCCCGGCGCGGCGTTGAACGGCGTGAGTGAGCCGTACTGCCGCGTTGTTTGGTCTGATTGCGTCCTTCGGCAAGCCGAAACAACAGGTATATGAAAACAGCAACGAACAGCAAAAAAATGATTACGTTCATAGCGGGTTAATTCTGACTCTGTTAATTTTGATGCTGCTGGCGGCTTTGTTGGCGGAGCAGTTCTTCCAAACTGAGCGGCAGCGATTCGTCTTCCTGGCCCGAACGCCAGACCCGTTCGCGCAAAATCTCACCATCCGACCCAATGTTGCGGCGGCGATCACGCAGCGCGGGTGATAGATTGAAATGATGCACCCCGATCACCCCGCCATCCACAATCAAGCGCGCCGACCAACCCCCGGCTTCGAGTTCGCCTGCCTTTTTGCGAATCGGAAAACGGTAATCGGGCAGCAGGGGATTTTCCCCGGCTTCCAGCCATTTTTCATCTTCATAGACGTAACACAACGTCCCCGCACTATCGAGCAGTTCAAAGCGGATATGCGACAGCCTACCGCCCAACACATCCGGCACATGGATGATCCCGAAAGGCCGGATTGCGTCATCGTCCAGCGAGATAAAACGCCCGCGCCGCAAGGCCATCCCATCGGGGCGCTGTTCATCCACAATCAAGCCCACATCCAGCAACCGGACCAGCGAATCGTAATTCGGATCGCTGCGCGCGCGGGCAATCGCTTCCCGCGCGACCTCTGTCGGTTCGACTGCGGGTTGGGTGTGCGCCCGCCAGGATTCAAAATAGTCGCTAACATCAATGTTACGGGCGACCATCAGCCACAACCCCAAATAGGTTGCCAGCAGCGCCGCGCCGACACTGGTCGGCACCGCCCCAGCCAACAAGGTTAATACCAGGGCCGTCCCCACGATCAGAAGCCATACAAATGTGCCACGAGAACTGTGTTGAAACATGGTTGTTTACCTTTGATTCAGCCCGATCATATCATGTTGGCGATATACCACACCCCCCCGAATTTTTGGGGATACGCACACGCTTAATCTTAAATAGTTACGTGAAAAAGATCGAGTCGTTGCACGGGAGCAAAAAATCGTGATGCAAGCCCCAAAAGTGTAAAGAGTTATATCCTTAGAGGGCGGGTAGTTCGAAGTAAAACGTACTGCCTTGTCCCTCCTCGCTGGTCACGCCAATCACCCCGCCATGCCCCTCAATAATCTGTTTGCAGATCGCCAGGCCCAATCCCACACCGCCGCGCCGCCGCCGTGTTTTCAATTCGACCTGATAAAAACGCTCGAATACACGCGGTAGTTTGTCCGCCGGAATCCCGATGCCGGTATCACTCACCTCAACCCGCACGGTTTGTGGCTGCTGCCGCACTCGTACCGTGATCATACCGCCTGCCGGGGTAAACTTGAGCGCATTGCCCAACAAATTCGCCAAGACCTGCGTGATCCGTTCGGCATCCCCCATCACCGGGCGCACGTTCGTATCACATTCGGTGCGGACTTGAATACCGGCTTTCTCCGCCGTCAACCGGGCATCCTGTGCGGCATGTTGGCCCAATTTGACCAACTGCACCTCAGATAATGTGTAGGCGCTTGTTTCTGTCGTTTCATACGACAAAATATCGCTCACCAGCCGGGTCAGCATTTTGGCTTTCGTCGCCACAATGTGCAGACTATTGCGCTGTTCATCATTTAGTTCACCCAGATCGCCGGAGAGCAGCAGTTCCACATAACCCACCACCAACGTGAGCGGGGAGCGTAGTTCGTGCGACACATTACCAACTAATTCATCTTTCACGCGGTCAGCGTCGGCCAACTCATCTACCGCCTGCTGAAGATTGGCCGCGTGCCCCACCAATTCGCGGTAAAGGCGCGCGTTTTCGTGTGCAGTCGCGGTAGTGTTAGCGATGGTATGCAGCGTGCGCTGATCAAATTCCGAATAGGCCGCCGGATCGACCTTCGCCAACTCAATCACGCCGACCACATGCCGCCCCACCAGCAACGGCGCAGACAACCACGCCCCGATCTGATTATCTAACTGGTTATCTAATTCGCCTGCGGGGAGAGGCCCTTTCCAATCCACCTGTTTCCGAGTCAACTGGCGGTTGATCGGCTCGTGACTGAGCGCGTTAAACGCCCGGTATATGCGTTCTTCAAGCACCTGAATCATTGACTCATCGAGCGTGCGTTTTGCCACGATCACCAGTTGATCAGGTTCACCCGGCAGCAGCAGCCCGGCCATATCAAACGGGATCGCATTTTCTAATACGTTCAGCACACTCACCGGAATCGTTTCTCTATCGAATGTCACCAGCAAGCGCGTGATGTCATATAACGCGCGTGCTTCGCCTTCGCGCTGCTCGATTTGTTGGAACAACTGCGCATTATCAACGGTTCCGGCAATTTGATTGGCAAAGGCAAAAAGCAGATCGCTAGCCGCCTCGTCATACGCACCGGGCGCAAAATTGGCGATGGTCAAGACGCCAATCACCTGACCCCGGTTCAAAAGTGGCACACCGATCCAGGCGCGCGTCATCTGCCGCCGCACCACTTTTTCCCACAGCCGATCCTTAGTCGTATCAGGGATCAGTAGCGGTTCTTGTTGGTGAACCACGCGAAATAATAACAGCGATTCACCCACCAACCAGCGCACACTTGCTTTATCGATCCCGCCGTACCCTGTTTCATAGACGACCTCAAACCGGTTCTCGCGGAACAACGCAATCAGCGCCGCATCGAAGGGAATCAGCTGCTTTAGTTCGGTGATCACCGTTTGTGATACTTCAACCACATTCAAAAACGTACCCGCCAGTCGCGCAATCCGGCTTAACGTTTCGGCGATCTGGCGCTGCCGCAGATTTTCATCGAATAACCGCGCGTTTTCAATCGCCACCGCCAATTGGCCCGCCAGCGCTTGCAGCACGGCTATATCATCTTGATCAAATGCATTGACATGCTCGCTTTGTACGTCAATGATGCCGATCACTTTGCCATGATAGAGCAACGGCACAGCCAGTTCAGAACGTGACGCTTCTAAACCTTCACCGGGAATCCACACCTCGTCATGCTGCGTATCGCTCGCCAGATAGGTCATGCCCTGTCGCGCCACCCAGGGCACAATACCTTTGAGCGACAGGGGAATACGAAACCGTTCCAGGCCAACTGCGCGACTGCGTTGGGATGCTTCGTACATTTCGATGCTGTCGCTGTCAATGATGCCCACCGACGCATGATAATAGCCAAAACGCTGTGTGAGTCGGTTTGGGATGATCGACAGAATACTTTCCAGATGGTGGATCGCGGTTATTTCCAGGCTGACTTCATTCACCAGCGCCATACGCTCGGCCATGCGTTTGATCGCTGAATCCGGCGGCGCATTGAGCTGACGGGTCAACAAATGGGCTAAGGCTTGCCCCGACGCATCAGCCGGGATGATCTGAATCGATCTATCCTCTTGAATGGTCGCGCTGCATACCACCACATCCGGCCAGCGCTGCACCGCGTAGGTAAGATACTGATCGGTAACTACGATCAGGTTAGGGGCATTGAGATTATCGTCATGATCATCCGTTGGGGGATGGTTGAGCGCATCAATCGTAACCGGGGCAAAAAGCTGTTCTAACCGCTTAAATAGCCATGCCTGACC
>JAFGJA010000602.1 GCA_016929355.1 Anaerolineae bacterium
CGCCATAGCGATCTGCAACCGCGCTAACATCACGCCCTCTTTGATCTGTTCTCGAAAACCAGTCGCATACCCGACCAATTCTTCGGCTAAACCTGCCGCACGGAACGTCGAAGCCGTAACACTCAAGACGTGCGCCATGACATTGAGATCAAGCTGAATATCGGGACGTAGTTGGCGCTGGATCAGCGTGCGGATTGTATTCAGCCGCGCTCGCTGATCATGATCGAGTGTCGCAAAGGGGAGCGCGGCAACATCATCCGGCCAGGTACGCGCGAGATAGGCCATCGCGGTGCGATCCAAAAAATCCTGCTGCGCACGGGCGAGCGGGTTGTGTTCGGCTAAATACTCGCGCACGGGCGGCGGCACACTATATCGCCGTTGCGTTGGCTCATCTTCGTCATGCTCAACCCACAACACGCCGTGATCCAGCAGCGTTTGGATGTGTTCCAGCGCCTCCTCGCCCACCAGATCGGCAGCTAAGGCGGCGTCGAAGGCATCCGGCAAACCCTGCGCGCGGATCACCAGCGTCAACGCGCGCGAGTGATCCGCCGCCAAACGCTGCACCCGCCGTTGCAGATACTCACCTACCGGATCAGGCGACTCAGAGGTCAGCGTGGCAAATGTGCCGAATGTCGCATCCATCCCCGCCGCTTCGATGAGATCGATCCCGCGCATAATGAGCCAGGGAATGTACAGCGTGAGATCGAGAAAATCGTCAATCGTATCCACGTCCAGCACATCCAGCCCGCGCGCGATAGCGACCTGCATGGCAAGGGTGCGCGCATCTTTGTACGTATAGGGGCGAATGTGTTGGACTAATGCCGCCTGTTCGCGTCCCAAAACCTGATCCAGCTTGCGCCCGGTCAATAGCACCGTGTTCGGCGTGCCGCGATCACCATCATCAGGATTAATGCCGCGCAGCCACGCGATCAGGCGCTCGCGTTCGGCGGGAATAGCCATGCGATCCACATCTTCCAGCACAATCAGGATATGCCGTTCACGCAGCAAATTCTGCACCTCTGCTGCCGGAGCATACGCCGCTAGGCCGAGCAAACGCGCCACTGCCGCCACGATCTCACACATGGCGGTCACGGCATTACACCGGAACCACAGCACGCCATCATCAAACCGCCAGCCAAAGCGCGACACAAACGCCGCCGCCAGCCATGTTTTGCCGCTGCCGGTTGGTCCTTGCAGCGCGCTAATCGTTGAACCGGGCAGCACGTCCGCCAATACACCCAGATCAGCCCGCCGCCCGACAAAGCCTACCGGCTGTGGCACGCCGATCATGCGCGGCATCCCCGGCGCGACCAGGGGCCGTTCTGCGCGCAACGCGGCGGTTGGCATATCCAGCGTGATCTGGTGCAGCGTTTCCGTTTCGACCAATTCAAAATGATCCGTGACCAGATCATTAACGTGATCCAGCGCCGTCTGAAATGCCACGCGCACACTCGATCCCGCCGTGATCTGCCGGTAAAACTGCGCGCCAAACGCGATCATCTCCGCTTCCGGTACACGCCGCCGCGTGCCAATTACCGCTTGAATCGGTGTCCCTGCGATCAACAGGTGGGCCAATTGGTGATTAAAACACCCATCCAGGATCACGATCTGGGCGGCGCTGTCGTGAAACAGATTTACCAACTGCGCATCCCGCACCACCGCTTCGCCGCCGTGCGCGTCTTCCAGGTAGAGCGTGTCCGGTTCGCCATGCGCGATCAGATGCACCACGCGAAACGCATCAGGATCGCCGGGCTGACACGCGCGCAGTACCGCGCCTAATTCGTCAATCGTCGGCGGTATCAGGCGCACGAATGCCAAACGTGTATTCACCTCGGATTGCAGAGCATCCGTCGCCGCCAGCAAGCGCAGCAGCGCGCGCCATTCGCGGATCGGGTCCAGGGGATGCAGGGGATCGCTCTCACCGCCCACGCCAGCATACGGCGCTGCGATCACGGTCAGGACTGGCAGATAGCGCCGCAGCAGCGCCAGACCGGGATCGTGCACTATCTCGCGCCCATGTACGATGGTACAGGTCGAAGAATCAAATGTATTTAACAGGGGGTCAAAGATCAGGTTCTCATTCATGCCATGCAGTATAGTGCAAACGCAAGAAAAGGGAAAAAAGAAATTACGCTATAATGATAACCTCACCCCCTATGCAACCTCTGGTTGCCCCCCTCTCCACGCGGCGGAGAGGGGAGACAGGTTACGCTGTTCTCGAAAGGATTTATATCGCTTTGGACGCGCTCAAAGAAACTTCTCCCATCATTCAGGCATTATTGGCAACGTGTTTTACCTGGGGCGTGACCGCGCTCGGCGCAGCCTCGGTTTTTCTGGTGAGGGAATTCAACCAGAAAATCATGGATGTTATGCTCGGCTTTGCGGGCGGCGTGATGGTCGCGGCAAGTTATTGGTCGCTGTTGGCTCCGGGGATCGAACTGGCCGACGATCAGGGCATGATCCCCTGGATTCCGGCAGTCGTCGGTTTTTTGCTCGGCGGGATCGTGCTGCGCGGCGTGGATTTCTGGCTGCCCCACGAGCATCCCGTCAATGGGACCGTTGAGGGTGTTTCGACCACATGGCGGCGCTCGATTCTGCTGGTACTGGCGATCACGCTGCACAATTTCCCGGAAGGGTTGGCGGTAGGGGTCGCGTTCGGCGCGGTTGATCTCGGCCTGGAAACGGCTACGATCGGCGGCGCGGTATCGCTCGCCATTGGGATCGGCTTGCAAAATTTCCCCGAAGGGATCGCGGTAGCCATGCCGTTGCAGCGTGAGAAAATTTCGCGGTTTAAGGCATTCTGGTATGGGCAGTTATCGGCGGTGGTCGAACCCATCGCGGGCGTGCTGGGCGCGGCGTTAGTGACCGTCGCGCGGCCCCTGCTGCCGTATGCGCTCAGTTTTGCGGCGGGCGCGATGATCTTCGTCGTGGTCGAGGAAGTGATCCCCGGTGCGGAGTGCGGCGGCAACCATCACCTGGTTACCGCCGGATTCATGATCGGATTCACGGTCATGATGACGCTCGATGTCGCGTTGGGATGAGCGCGACCTCACCCCCCTGGGCGACTTTGCAAAGTTGCCCCTACAAAAAATCAAGGTCAAGATCAACTTTTCGGCCACCTGTCCGCCCCGAAACCGTTTACGAGGAGGGGTAAACCGAGGGCGTGAGGCCAAACGGTGATCAGGTAAAAATTCCCCTACACCGTCGCCTGAATCCAGCCGCCATCCACCGGGACCATCGCGCCGGTCACATAACTCGCGGCGGGCGAACACAAAAATACCGCCACGTTGCCGAATTCTTCCGGCTGTCCGATGCGGCGCAAGGGCACGCCCGCCATGCTGTTGGTAATCACGGCGTCAACCGTTGAAGCCTCTTTTTCGGCGCGCGCCTGCATCAATTGCTCAACGCGCCCGGTGCGCGTATATCCCGGCAGGATGCTGTTCACGCGAATCCCTTCCGGGCCAAGTTCCTGCGCGAGCGATTTCGTCAGGCCGACCACGCCCATCCGCACGCTGTTTGAGAGAATCAGGTTTGCCACCGGCTGCTTGACCGAGATCGACGTAATCGTCAAAATCGCGGCGCGCTCACTCTGGCGCAAATAGGGCAGCGCCGCGCGGATCAGGTCCACCGTGCATTTGATCGTCAACTGGTAAGCTAAATCCCACTGCTCCGGCGTGACGGTATCGAA
>JAFGJA010000603.1 GCA_016929355.1 Anaerolineae bacterium
CTGAAAGGGGCGCGCCCGGTCAGCAGTTCGTACAACACCACGCCCGCTGCGTACAGGTCGGCGCGGTGATCCAGGTCGCTCCCGGTCAGCGCTTCCGGCGGCAGGTAGAGGATCGTGCCCAGGATGGTGCCTTCTTGCGTCAGGCGCACGTCTTCCTGTGTCAGCGCCAGTCCAAAATCGGTAAGTTTGACCTGTTCCGAGGGCGTGAGCATGATGTTGGCGGGCTTGATGTCGCGGTGAATCACGCCGTGCGCGTGCGCATAATCCAGCCCTTCCAGCACCGCGCGCATGATCGTAATCGCGCGGTCCACCTCAAACGCCGATCCGTGTTCGAGCAGCCGCGTTTGCAAATCATGGCCGGGGATGTATTCCAGCACGAGGTAATGCCACAGATCGACGCGATCCGCGTCGTACAGCGTCATGATGTGGGGGTGTGTCAGGCGCGCAATCGCGCGGGCTTCCCGTAAAAACCGTGCGCTGGCTTCATCGCCTATGATGCGATCCGTCGCCAGGAACTTGATCGCCACGTCGCGCCCTAACCGCTCGTCGTGGGCGTGATACACGACCGCCATACCACCCTTACCGATTTGCGTTTTCAGGTGATAGCGATTCTGAAGCACCTCCGGCGGCGTTAACGTGGTCATGATCGGCCCCCTTGCGCGTAATTTTCCCCTGTGCTGCATTGTGGCATAGGGCAGCGGGCGGCGCAAGCGAGTATAATACCAATTCTGCCTGATGGTTGCGTATAAATCTCATTGTCGTTCGAGCACAAAGATCATTCATAGGTAGTCATTGTTCCGGATTGGTATTATTATTTCCTATATGGCAAGAGGCACTAATGCTAATGAGCAGAATGCTCTCCGAATTCGATAAACTCTCAAGAGTGTACTCTGATGTTGGCGGGGTCGATAATGTTCCGCGCGAACTTCTTCATTTGCTTCCTCGAAACAAATGCGACTGTGATCGGATGGAAGAAATCGAGGCTATTGGGATGCCGGGTGTACAACCGATTCTGCTACATCTTCTGATGTGGCTTCAAGACAAAAATTGGCCCGTTAGCTACCCTATGACCCAATTCCTCCAGACAGTAGGAGAACCCCTCGTCGATCCTGTCCGGTTCGTCTTGCATTCGGATGACTCCATCTGGAAGCACTGGGTTCTTCTCGATATTGTCGAGCATTGGGAACACAAGCTCCGCCTGAGGATTCTCGCTGATCTCCGGCAAATTGCGGAGTCGCCAACGCCTGACGATGAATCAGAAAACCTGCCAGAAATAGCTAAAGAAATTATCGCAAAGACCGAGAGTTAACAGATCCCTTCTATCACATAACCAAACATGTAATGAACTTCTCTGACTTAGGCACTAATTATCATCTGCGCCGAGAGTACAGAGAAATTAAAGAAAGAAAAACGATGGCGGATACCTACAACTGGTTAATTTTGCAGCCGGGCGCGCTGCCGCTCCAACCGGATGGCACCGTGCGCCGTGACCGGGAACACCGCTGCACGGCAGTGTTGATCTGGCCGGGAGATGCCGATCCCTGCCGGGAAAATACGATTATGGTCGATCCGTGTTTTACCGATGCGGGCTATGAATATGCCGAGGAACAGCTCAAGCAGATCGGGGCGCGGTTTGCCGATATTGGCCGCATTTTTGTCACCCATCTGCACCACGATCACCTGCTGCACCTGCCGTATGATGTGCCGTCGCCGCATTTTCGCCCGTTTCGCCCCACCGATTCCCTGCCCGGCCTGACGGTCGAACACTGTCCCGGCCACGATTCGATGCTGCTGGCGCTGGCGTTTCGCGCGCCGGATGAGCGGGCGGTGTGGATCGTGTCGGATGCGGTGTTGGATGAGGCGTGGCTGCGCGCGTGGAATTTTTACTGGCCAAACCAGTATTCGCCGGAGGAAATCGTCGAGACATGGCGCAGCGTGGCAAAAATCATCGCCAGCGCGGACCTGATCATTCCCGGTCATGGCGCGCCGGTGGAGGTCACCGAAGCATTGGTGCGGCATCTGATCGATACCTTCCCAACCGCCCGCCACGCCGATCACTGTCCAGATGTGGCCGATGGGCTGCGCGCCAGGGCCGAATCGTTTGAATGATGAGCAAACCGCTGAGACGCGGAGATCGCAGAGTAGGGGCGTATTGCAATACGCCCCTACGTCCGGGCGGAGCAAGCCCCGCCCCTACGAAACACCTGCAAATCGAATTCGCCAACAACATCTGTCCTCTGCGCTTCAGCGGTTAAGTTTGCTATAATTATGCATTATGCCGGAACCTGTTGGAGATGTGAATTTTGATGCGAATCGTGACTATCCTGGTGATTGGTCTACTCGTCGTGATCCCGCTGCACCACAGCCGGGCACAGGAAAATTCCGGCGTGCATGTGCCGCCCCCGGATGGCCCGTATACCGTCTATTTGACGTTTGACGATGGCCCATCCAGCAGCGTGACTCCGGCGATTCTGGACATCCTGGCCGAGTACGATGCTAAAGCGACCTTTTTCCTGCATGGGCACCGCATCGCCGGGAATGAAGCGATCCTCCAGCGCATGATCCGCGAGGGGCACGCTATCGGTAATCACCTGTGGCAGCAAGACGGCCTGACCAACGCTTCCGGCGCAACCGACGCCGATCTTCAGACAGCGTGGCAGCAAACCGAAGACGCCATCATTGCCGCCCTGGGGCCGGAACTGGCCGAGACTTACGCGCAGCAGCCGGTGTATTTGATCCGGCAGCCGGGCGGATCGGCGCACCCGTTCCCAGTACCGGCAGGCATCGACGCGCTCACCTACAACTGGCACGTCAGTTCCGGCGACTCCGCCCCCTGGAATCCAGGTCCCGATGGTCCCCCGGAACGCCCCTGGAATTATGTGTATGGCAACGTGGTGCTGAGCTGGTTCGAGCCGCGCCGCTACTACAGCGTGTACGATTACGGCGACGGCGCGATCATTTTGATGCACGATGTTGCACCCGTGCTGGTCCAGGCGCTGCCCTACATCCTCGAAGACCTGGTCGAAAACCACGCGACGTTTGGTGTGCTGCCACGCCCCGGCGACGATCCCGGTACGATGCCGGTTGTGATTAGCGCGCCGCCGGACTGGTACACCGTCCACGATCCGGCCCCTGATGCTGATTCCCCCCGTCCGGCAGTGGGCAAATATCACGGGCGCGGCCCGTCGTTTGGCGGATAATCGAATCCCTCTGCGGTGAAAAGAAACCCCTTGACTTTGAGCGCGCTCGAAGGTGTACGCTGATTCGCAGCGCATACAAATCACGAAAGGGATGAAGCATGTTAACCCGTACATTAGGTCACTCTGGCATCAAAGTCAGCGCGATCGGCTTGGGCTGTTGGGCGATTGGCGGCCCCTTCACCGATCCCAACGGAACGCCGGTTGGCTGGGGCGAGATCGACGACGCCGAATCGATCCGCGCGATTCACGCCGCGCTGGACCTGGGCGTCACGTTGATCGATACCGCCGATGTCTACGGCGCGGGCCACAG
>JAFGJA010000604.1 GCA_016929355.1 Anaerolineae bacterium
GGCGAAAATGGGTTGCAGCATCCCCAATCCCAGACCGAAGCGCACGATGAAGGTCGTTCGACGATCTCCAATCCGTGCGAACAACAGCGATCCGCTCACGATGCCAACCGTTTTCATAAACAATAAGTTGCGCACCGCCGTGCCGCTCGATAATCCCAGGTGATCGGTAGCCAGCCCGATATAGAAGGGCGTCGCAATAGCGAAAAAGGCGAACAACACGCGCACAATAATCATGGCGCGGAAGGAATGATCCTCGCGCAGCACGGTTAGCAATTCAGGGAGATATTCGCGCAGGGGCGGCGCGGTGAGACGGGGTTTGCCGCCCGGTAGTTCGCGGATAAATAACCCGGCGGGGATGGTCAGCGCGAAGATCACCCCAGATACCGCGAACAGCAGCGCATAATTATGCGGGAAACTCAGGTTTAGATCGGGCAGGTCTATGTGCCAACCCAGGATATTGATCGGTTCACCGAGAATATAACCGGCGACGGGCGCGAGAAACAGCATCATCACGCCGACCAACGCATTGCCCCAGCCGAACAAGCGTGCCCGCCGTTTATCATCCAGACTGCTCCCGATCAGATCGATCCAGGGCACACCGACTAAGCCATCCCCCAACGCCGCGATCCCGTAGACGACGAAGAATGCGATCAGAATCCAGGTGTGGTGTTGATTTTCCAACAGGACAATCACGCCCGCGAATACCAACACTAAAAACCGGATCGGAATGTTGGGGCCGACAAACCACCATTTTTTGTGGGCGACTCGCGTTAAACTGCGCGCGACCAGTAATTGCGGCATCAGATACCCGATGGAAAATACCTGGCTGGACATGGCGATCAGAATTTCTGAGTCGGTCAATTTGCGCACAAAGTCCGGCACAACGGTTGAAGCATCGATGAACTGAATCGCAATGCTGAACAGCAGCAAGTCACCGAGAAAACAGAAAAAATTCCGCCGGTAAATGGAAGCACGCTCGGCGGAGGAGAGATGGGGATTGCGGTCAACCACAGGGGCAATGGTCGGCTCAGACATTCGGGTTGCCTCTTTCGTTACGCCAGAATCTAAGCTATTCTACGGGCGCGCGCGCGATCCGTCTAGCCCCGGTCATGTCGTCAATTTTTGCTGGAATTTTTATAATCGGAGAATCTGATACACCCACGAGTGAGGAGCATTCTATGGCAACCGGCGTTCAAATCGTGCATCAGACCGGTGATCTGGATGATGCCGGACTTGATCTCGACAACAAAACGCTGCTCGAAATGTACTGGCAGATGGTGCGCGCTCGCCGTACTGATGAACGCGCCTGGATGCTGCACCGCCAGGGGAAGATCGCGTTTCATGTCTCGTGCATTGGGCAGGAAGCGATTCAGGTAGGGGCGGCGTATGCCATGCGGCGCGGGCACGATTACGCGCATCTCTATTACCGCGATCTCGCTTTTGCCTTTGGCCTGGATTACACGCCGGCGGAATTCTTTCTGGGAGTCTTTAGTAAGGCGGGCGAACCATCCAGTGGCGCGCGCCAGATGCCAGCCCACTATAGCAGTTATCAGCGCGGGATGCTGCCCGCTTCCAGTCCGGTAGGGACGCAGGTTCCCCAGGCGGCGGGTGTGGCGCTCGCGTGCAAGCTGCGTGGCGAGGATCGCGTCACGGTGGTGACATTGGGCGAAGGCGCAACGAGTGAGGGCGATTTTTACGAAGGGCTGAATTGGGCGGGCATCCATAAGCTGCCCCTGGTGTGCCTGGTCGAAAACAATATCTACGCGATCTCCGTGCCGATGTCCCTGCAAATGCCCGTGCCCAATGTGGCGGATCGCGCGCCGATGTTCGGCATCAAAGGCGTGATTGTGGATGGCAATGATGTTCTCGCCTCTTACCGTGTCATGTCTGAGGCAATTGAACGCGCGCGCAGTGGCGGCGGCACAACCTTAGTCGAAGCCAAGACCTATCGCCCGACGCCCCATTCCTCCGACGACGATGATCGCACCTATCGCACGCGAGAGGAGGTCGAGCTGTGGAAGCAGCGCGATCCGATCCTGCGCTTTGAAGCATATTTGCGGGCGCGTGGCCTGTTGGATGACGCCGCGATCACCGAGCTTGAGGCGCGTGTCCGGCAGGAAGTGGACGACGCGCAAGCCGCCGCTATTGCCGCCCCCGATCCCGCGCCCGAAGATGCGCTGTTCCCCATATTTAAGGAGTAGGGATACTGCTTGCAGTGTCCAAAGGACAAAGTATGCCAGAAATTACCCTGATCGAAGGACTCCTTCAGGCGATGGATGAGGAAATGGCCCGCGACGACTCGGTCTTTATCACGGGCGAGGATGTGGGACCGCGCGGCGGTGTGTTCCGTGCGACAATGGGCCTCTACGAGAAATACGGCGCGGATCGCGTTATCGATGCGCCGTTGGCCGAATTGAGCATTATCGCGGTGGGGATTGGCGCGGCGCTGGTCGGGATGCGTCCGATCTGTGAAATCCAGTTTGCCGATTACATTTTCCCGGCGTTTAACCAGATCGTTAACGAGGCGGCGCTGACCTATTATCGTTCCAATGGCGATTGGCATGTGCCGCTGGTCATTCGCGCGCCGTATGGTGGCGGGATCGGCGGCGGGCCGTATCATTCGCAGAGCGTCGAGGCATTTTTCGCGCACGCACCCGGCCTCAAGATTGTGATTCCGAGCACGCCTTATGATGCCAAAGGACTGCTCAAATCCGCCGTGCGCGATCCGAATCCGGTCATGATCTTCGAGCCGAAAAAAGGCTACCGCTTGATCCGGGGCGAAGTGCCCGACGATGAAGAGGTATTGGTTCCCATTGGCCCGGCGAACGTGACGCGCCAGGGCAGCGATCTGACGGTCTACGCTTACGGCATGATGCATTACTACACCTTGCAAGCGGCGGCAATGGTCGCGGAGCAAGATGGGATCGAGTGCGAAGTGGTCGATCTTCGCACGCTCGTGCCGCTCGATAAAGACACGGTGATCGACTCGTTCAAGAAAACGGGCAAGGCGTTGATCGTCTACGAGGATAATCGCTTTTTGGGTTATGGCGCGGAGATCGCGGCGATCCTCAGCGATGAGGCGTTCGAATATATGGATGGGCCGATTCGCCGCCTCGCCGGACCGGATAATGTGCCTGGGATGCCCTATGCCCATCCGATGCAGGAATATTTCATGCTGAATCCCGACAAGATCGCCGCCGCGATCCGCGAATTGGCAGGGTACTAAAAACTTATAACTGAAAACTGGAAACTACTCTATGGCAACTCAAGTCATTATGCCCCAGATGGGCGAAAGCGTGATCGAAGGCACGGTTGGCGTCTGGCTCAAGGCGGAAGGCGATCCGGTGGCGCAGTACGAGCCGATTGTCGAAGTGGAAACGGATAAGGTCACGTCCGAGATCACCGCCGAGGTCGGCGGCGTGCTGCTCAAAATCTACGTGGGCGCGGGGCAGACCGTACCCGCCGGGACGGTGTTGGCGTTGATCGGGCCGCCGGGTGAGGCGGTTCCAGCAGATGCTCCGGCTAAGGTCACTGCGCCCGAACAGGATGCCGCAGATCGTGATCCGGTGCGCGCGGCCCCATCTGCTAGCGCTGCGCCGCACATGACGCCCGTTGTCGCGCGGATCGCCGCCGAACACCAGATCGACGTGCGCCAGATCACCGGGACCGGACGCGATGGGCGCGTCACGAAAAAAGACATCATGGCGTATATTGAGCAGGGCGGCGCAGAACAATCACCCGCCGCTACCTCTGATCACCCTGCCGATTTGCCCGCCTGGGAACAGCCCGGCTCCGGCGATCTGTTCAAGCCCACCGATGATCTTTTCAAAACGGATCAGACCGCGACTGATATTGCCCCTGCTGTCCCTGCTGCGCCAACCGCCCCGACTCCCGCCCCGCGCGATCACGTACACGGCGCCCCCCCATCCCCTGGCAAGCCCGGCGATCTGATCCCGCACAACACGATGCGCCGCCGCATCGCGGAACACATGGTTCGCAGCAAGTTGCAGACTTCGCCGCATGTGACCACCGTCTTTGAGGCGGATTTGAGCGCGATTGTCGCGCACCGGGACGCCCATCAGCATGAATTCGTCCAGCGTGGGGTCAATCTCACCTTTACCGCGTATTTCGTCGCGGCGACTGCCGAAGCCTTGCGCCGCCATCCGATTGTCAACAGCCAGTGGCGCGAAGATGGCATCCAACTCATGCCGGACGTGAATATCGGCATGGCGGTAGCACTGACCGAAGGCTTGATCGTGCCCGTGATCAAACGTGCGGACGAACTCGCGCTGACCGGCATTGCGCGGCAGGTCAATGATCTCGCAATCCGTGCGCGGGCGGGCCAACTCAAGCCGGATGAGGTGCAAGACAGCACCTTTACGATCACGAATCACGGTGTTGCGGGGAGCCTGTTTGCGACGCCGATCATCAACCAGCCGCACGCGGGGATTTTGGGCGTGGGCGCGATTCAGAAGCGCGTGGTTGTGCTGGACCATGATGCGCTTGCCGTGCGCCCGATGGTCTATATCTCGTTCACGTTCGATCACCGGATTTTAGATGGCGCGGCGGCGGATTGGTTCGTCGCGGAGATTGTGAAGCTATTGGAGGGATGGGGATAGGGGCAAGTCATGAGTCAAGGGAACATCATGTGATGATCGGCCTCACCCCCTAAATCCCCCTCTCCATGCGAGACGTTTATTCTCGCTGGCGCTCGAAAAAACTACAGAGAGGGGGACTTGACTACGCCCTTATCTCCCCCTCTCCACGCGTGGAGAGGGGGGGCGGGGGGTGAGGTGTTTCTATCGCCAGTTGCGATCATTACGCGGATCGTAGCCGCCCTGATCGTAACCGGGCTGCGTGCCGTACTGATCCGGTTGTTGGTCGCGTCCCGGTAGCAAGGTCTGTGCTTGTTGCGGCGTGTACTGCTGGGTCGATTGTTGTGCATATTGCTGCGCTTGATCGTTCCAGGCGGGGATCAGAGTTGTTACGCCATTGACAACGATCAACCAGTGCGGCTGCCAGCCAATCCCGAACAGTCCTGCGTAAATATCTTTTTTGTACGGCGCGATCTCGTAATTCTCGATCATATTGGCGACGCGCAGCCACTTATCATTGATCTGGGCTAACTCCTGTTCCATCTTGTGCTGCGTTTCAGCCAACTGATCTTCCAGTTCCGCGATCACCTGTTCGGCTTCGTACACATCTTCGCGCGCCTGCCCCTTATAACGCCGGGTGCGGCTCACACGCGAGAGCGTATAGGTGGTGCGTCCGCGCAGCAGACTTAACACCGCTTCGCCCGCCGTAAACATTTCCTCATTGCGCAGCGCGTCAAGTTCCTGCTGTTCCGCCGCCAGATCGCGCGCCGTTTTGCGCAGTTTAGTTTCCAGGGTGTCGAAGGTTTTGTCATACTTGGCGACAACTTTATCGGTTTCATCATCGCGTTTTTGCCGCGCGATAGTTTGCGCCATCACCCGGAAATCGCGCTCACGCATCCCCGACTCGCTATAGATGTCTAATTCGGGATTGTATAGGATGACGATTTTTTTGGTTTTGTAGATGTAATCCGTCAACTCGTTTTTGAGCGCGGTCAGCCGCTTGGAATCGGTCAGGCCGGGCGAAAGTTCGCCGTAGATCGCTTCGCCAAACGCCTCACCACTGACGCTTTTCGGATCAACATAAGCGGCTTCGTATTCGTCCCAATATATCAACCCGGCGCGCTCCACATGCGGCACTTGATAGGTATAGATGCGCACATCGGTCACGCTGCTCTTGCGATCTGAGAAACGGACTTCGGCCTGCGCCAGCAAAATCGGCTTATAAGCCAGCCGCGCCCCGCCAAACGATTCGGCGCGCTGCCCGGTGCGGCGTTCCCAATCACCAATCGCGCGTTCCTGGGGAATCTCGGAGGGCAGGAAAAATTGCACGGTGGACGCGGACAGCGCCGGGGGATTCAAGCTGTAGCCGTCCGGCAAGGAAATATCGCCGCTTCTGTTTGTAACGTTCCCGGAGCGCTGTGTCGTATATTCGTCGGGCAGGGTTGCCGGTGGCGGTGTTGATCCGGGCCGGAATGGTGGCTGCTGCTCATAACCGCCGCTATCAGGCAGTGACGCGGGCTGCGGTATATTCGTTGCGTAAGGGCCGGTTTCGGGCAGCGTCGGCGGCATTTCCGGCAGCGACATCGGCGGCGGCGTTGCACCGGACGGAGCGGGTTGACCATAAGGCTGCGCTCCTCCAGGACCATAACCCGATGCGTGCTGCTGCTGGTAGGACGGATAGTAGGGTTGGTTTTTCTGCTTAGCCATCAAGATGCGAATTTGCTGCCGGGTGAGCGGCCCGCGTAGGAAACTCATCGCCCACCGCGTATGGATCGGGATCGCGCCCATATTGTCATGCACGTTATGCATCACAAACACGCGCGGATCAAGGTCGCTGAGCAGGCGATCCATATCGGCTATGTTAAATTTGCTATCCACCGTTTCGACCATTTCCAGGCCGCTTAACACTTTTTTCTTATCGTTTTCGGTCTGCAATTTGCCGATAAACCACGTTCCCGCGTTGGAGAGTCCTTTGTAATCCAGATCGCCGGGATTTTGCGTGGCGAGGACCATGCCCAACCCGAAGGCGCGCGCCTGTTTGAGCAACCGCATGATCGGCTCTTTGCTCGGCGGGTTATAGGGATGCGGCGGGAAAAAGCCGAACATTTCATCGAAATACATCAGGGCGCGCAGGCTGGTGGTCCCGCTCAAACCGCGCATCCACGAGAGCATATTTTCCAGCAGCAGCGTCACAATAAACATACGCTCGGCGTCGCTCAGGTGCGCGATATAAAAAATGCTGACGCGCGGCTTGCCTTCGGGCGTATAGAGCAAACTTTGAATATCGAGCGGTTCACCCTGAATCCAGCTCTGGAAACTGGGTGAGGCGATAATGTTGTTAAGTTCCATCGCCAGCTTGAAGCGATCTTTTTCGGCAAAGAATGTGTCAATATCAAACACGCCCAGTTTGTTGAAGGGCGGTTTTTGCACCTGAAGGATCACATCTTCGAGCGTGAGGTTGATGCCATGCCGCCACGCCACTTCGAAGATGTTCGAGATCAGGACGTGTTCGCGGTCCTTGACCGGCTCAACATTCCGCCCGATAAGCGCCAGCAGCGCCGTGACGATGCCTGCAATACGTTCCCGGTGGAATTCGTCATCACCTGCCTGCCAACCGCCGTGCGGCGCTTGCATCGCGTCCAGAATACTGATCGGCAGACCCGCATCGGAGCCGGGCGTATAGATGCTGAACCGGGCGCTATCTTTGAACTGCTGCACACGCTGTTGGGTGATATTCCAACTCGCCAGCCCATCGCGCCATTTTTGCGCGACATCAGCGGCATATTCGTCTACTTCTAATCCGGTCCGGCGTGCATCATCGACATTTACCCAGGGTTCGAAATCCTCCGGGCGCAGTTCGGGAAACGCCAACAATAGATTGGTAATGTCACCTTTCGGATCGATGACAATTGAGGGGATATTGTCCATCACGGCTTCTTCAAGCAGCGTGATACACAACCCGGTTTTGCCACTGCCGGTCATCCCGACCACAACGGCATGAGTCGTCAGGTCACGCGAATCGTAGTAGACCACTTCATCGACCAGGCGATTGCTGGCCGGATCGTAGCGGCGACCCATATAAAATGTGGTAGGTGCTTCTATAAAGGGCATGAGAACCTCGCCATTCGTTGTTTTGTGATAGTCTGTATTATTGTCTATTGTAGCGCGTTTTATCCAACTTGATTTTAGCACGGATTTTCTAGCCTGGAACATTCTACCAAAATTTTGGGGGAATTTACGTCTTTTTTATAAGCCTGACGCCTGTGCCATGCCCTGCCTACGCATCCCCTACGGTTCTGCCGCAGCGTGTTTTTTTACGTATAACTGGATGGAACTCCCGGCAAGATCGCCGTGTCCTATCAAGTGCAATATAGAGGGAGGAATTATGACCGGACCCGTTTATCAAACTCAAGCCGAACCCTCCGATCTGGCGCTGCTGCAAGCCATTGCGGAGGGGCACACACCCGCGCTGGATGAACTGTACGCGCGCTATAGTTCCGCTATCTTTGGTTTTTTGATGGCGCGGCTCAGTGACCGGCAGTTGGCCGAAGAGGTGTTGCAGGATGTCATGCTGGCGGCATGGCGCAGCGCGGGGAGCTTTCGCGGCGAAAGTAAGGTGTTAACCTGGTTGTTGAGCATTGCCCGCAATCGTGCGATTAATGCGGTGCGCAAGCGCAAAATTCCCGTTGTGCCCTATAACGACGCCCTGGATTCACCAGCAGATGATACCGGCCCGTTTGAGCGCCTCGTGCGGCAGAGCGAACAGCGCGCCGTGCGGGATGTGTTGCAGCAGTTGCCCGATCATCAGCGCGAGGTATTGGTCCTGGTGTTTTATCACCAACTGACCGAAGCTGAAGTTGCGGCGGTGCTGGATATTGCGGTGGGCACGGTCAAGAGCCGGTTGCATCGCGGCAAAGAAGCGCTGCGGCGCGCCTTGCAGCACGATTTAAACCTTTACAGCGATCTGCAAAACGAGGTGAGCCATGACACGCCCTACTAATCACCCGACTGATCATCACTATTGGGAATATCTGATCCCCTATTATGTCAATCGCACGTTGACGCCGCCGGAACGCATGGCGTTCGAGCGCCATCTGGTGACGTGTGCGGCGTGCCGGCAAGCGCTCGAAGACTGGCACAGCGTCGCCGGGATGGTGCAGCAGGAGGTGGCAGTTTGGGCACAGCAAACGCCCCCTTTATCGTCTGAGGTGCGGGCGCAGATTGGTATATCAACCCATGGCTCACGATCTGCTCACGCACCGGGCACGGTTGTAGTATCCCATTCATTACGCGGTGGACGGCAGACAGGTCAGGCAGGGCGGGTGGCGCGTCGTCCGTTGCAAGTGCCGCTGACGCTGGTCGCGGCGGCGGTGATGATCGTAATCTTTGGCGGATTGCTGCTCTATATGGCGACGAACGGTGATGATTCGTCGCCTGCCAGCCAAGCCGAAGTCAATAACGGCGTGCAGCCGACGTTAGGGTTGCGGCCCACCGGTACGCCGTTTATCGAAGCGCAGGAATCGCCCATGTTTGCGCAGCCAGACGATTTGGGCATCCTCGATAGTGGCGGCAACAATAGTAATAACGCGGCTGGTGCGGGCGGTGCTGCGCCGGATATACAGGCGTTCGAATTGCCAACTGATAGTGGGATTGGGGGCGCGAATACAGCGTTTTGTCAGGCGATGACACTGACAACGGCGACAGTCATGATGTATGATCAACCGGGCGGTGATAACATCGTAGGGTATCTGAATCCCGGCGAAGCATTGGAGGTTTTTCAGCGCACGGTTGAGGGCTGGTATCAATTGATCTGGTCAACGGGTTATCTGGGCGGTTGGGTGCGCGGCAGCGAGATTGCGCTCAATGGCGCATGTAATAACGTGCTGTATCCCACTCCCACCGGGACTGTTTCGATTTTGGCGACGCCAACGGCGGTCTACCGGGGCAGTATCGGCATGGGCTACTTGATGATGACGACTGAGCAGGTCGGTGAGATCGCGACCAATACGCGCGTGCGGATCAGTTATGCGTGGCAGGATAACGATGGGTGGTGGTACAACATTGTCGCGGAAGATGAAATCCGGCAGGCTGATGCGCGAACGTGGCAGTTAACCTATGCGCCGGATGTCACGCCCGGCCCGACACCAACCAATGTGTTTCAATATCTGGTGGGGAATGGCGATTACCGGTTTGTGACGCGCGAGCAGCTTGGCGCGATTCCCTCGTATACCGCCGTGCGGATCGACGCGGCGTGGTATGATGGCGTCGAGTGGAATTACACTATCGTATCGCAGGCGGGGGCGAGTGCCACCGCGCGCCTTTCGCAGATTCAGTATCCGCCGCCGGAATTTTTCGTGACGATGACCGCTACCGCGCAGGCTGTGATCCCGGCTGCCACGCTAACAGCGACTCCTACGGCTACGCCCCAAATCCCGCCCGCGCAGATTCAGTCCTTCACAGCTGATCCGAATCCGGCAGAGGCAGGGGTGGCGATCACGTTGGCCTGGGAAACGATCAATGCCGCGTCGGTGAGTGTGCGTGAAGTGAAACAGGATGGCACATTTGGGCAGTGGTACGAGGATTTAGCGACAGTTGGGACGCTGGTGGTCATCGCGCCGGATACCGGGGCGAGTCCGATCACGTATGTGTTGGTTGTGGCGGACAGCCTGGGCCGCGAGATCACAGGGCAGATCACGGTGCGCGTGGAATAAGCGATCCGGTTTCGCGCGCGCCGATCGGGACGCACCCTCGCAAGGCTGCGCCTTGCCACCGATGGTCCATCGGTGAGCCGCGAAGCGGCTGAGGGTGCGTCCGGCTGCGATCCGGGGCGGATTGCAAAGCTGTAACATTGGGTTAGCGTAGATTGATTTTTATTGCGTAAGTGATACAATGGCGTGCTATCCTTTTTAATGAACTGTTTTTGATGGCCTATGGTTTTTCCTGCACGGTTAATAGTTGGTACACTCCTGCTTGTTTTTATCGCACTCGGTTTGCTCTATAGTGCGGTGACGCCGCTCTTTGAAGCGCCCGATGCTTACAGTCACTTTGCTGTCATCGAACACATTGCCCGTACCGGCCAACGCCCCCCGACTGCGAACGCGAAAGCGCAAGCCTGGAAACAGATGGCGTTTCACGCGCCGCTTTATTACTACACGTCTGCTGTGTTGATCAGCGGCCTGGATGCCAGCGATTTCCTATCCACCCATCCCCGCAATCCGCACCGGCAGATCGGCAATGCGGGGGCGGATGATAATCAGAATTTCGCGGCCCATGCGGGCGATACGTGGCAGGGAGCCGGGTTAGCCGTTCATCTGGTGCGCTTCTACAGCTTATTTCTAGGCGTATTGACCTGCCTCGGCACGTATTGGTTAGCGCGAGGGCTAGCGCCGGGAACGCCCTGGCTGGCGGCGCTGGCGGTGCTGCTATTGATCGTTCACCCGCAGTTTGTGTTTCTCAATGGTGTGGTTACGAATGACGTGATGGTGACGGCGTGCAGCACCCTGAGTCTCGCGCTGACGGTGCATATCGTGCGCTATGGCTTGACGTGGCGGCGCGTTGGTGTGCTAGGCATCTTGGTTGGGTGTGCGTCGTTGGCGAAGGCAAGCGGTTTGAGCGTCGTTCCCATCGCCGGATTAGGCGTACTCTGGACCGCGTACCATCATCACCTGACATGGCGCAAAACAGCAGTTTATGTGGTGCTAATGGGCGTGCTGTGGGCGATCATTGCGGGCTGGTGGTACGCTGAAAACTGGATCACCTACGGCGATCCGTTTGGCACACAGCACATTGTTGAGGTCACAGGTGAGCGCGTCGGATCGGTTGACATCGAAGCCGATGTGCGGGCGCTGTTCTATTCCTACTGGGGACTGTTTGGCTGGTTCACGATCATGGCTCCGCAGTGGTTTTATACCTGGGCGCAGATGCTTTTAGCGATCAGTGGCATAGGGATTGCGCTCAGTCTATGGCGCGCATGGCGTCAGCGCACATTTAAGGCTGATGATCTGGCCCTGGTTGGACTGATGATCGTCGCCGTGACGATCTTGCTGGTCAGTTGGTGGACGTTTAACCAGCGCGTGTTGGCGAGTCAGGGGCGTTTGTTGTTTCCTGCGGTGGGCATTATCGCCAGTGGGATCGCGTGGGGCTTGCTGAGTCTGATCCGCGCTTTCCGTCACATACACTATGGCAAATTTATTGGTTATGGTGTCGCCGGTGGCTTGCTGGCGGGAATGGGCTTGGCGACGATCACCTTTCCCTTTACCGTAATCGCGCCTACCTTTGATCCGGGCGAGCAAATTCCCGTCGCTGAGTGGACGCCCCTGTCAGACGCGATCAGTGTCAATTTCCGCGAACCCTGGAACGATACCGCGTGTTTAACGTTGTGGATCGCCCCGCCGCCGGTCCAGGCCAGCGCTACCGTTCTTGATCTTGATCTGGTCTGGGAAACGCACTGTCCGCTCACCGGCTTTTGGAGCGAATTTGTGCATATTGTGCCGGGGGATGATACTGCCGAGGGCTATGAAGCGGCGGCGATTATCGCGCAGTATGACAGTATGCCCTTGCAAGGTAATTTGCCACTGCCCGCCTTTAAACCGGGGCATGTGGTCCAAGAAACCGTGCAGATTGATCTACCCGCGACTTTTGCGGCGGTGGATGTTTTTCGGATTTCCATTGGACTGTACGATGCAACGGGTACGTTTATCCGCATGGTGACCGATAGCCCGACGGACAATCACGTCGAATTAGTTATTCATGTTTCAAGCCGTTAAAAGGGCGGTTTGAGCTAACGCATATACTATCATTTAGGAGAGAAATAGATGCGTCGCGTAATGTTGTATAGCACGTTGTGCCTGCTTCTGCTGAGTTTGCTCAGTGGAGCGGTTGTGGCCCAGGATGATGGCGATGATGATGCCGTTATCCA
>JAFGJA010000605.1 GCA_016929355.1 Anaerolineae bacterium
CAGCGCCACGTCGGGCGCATCCGGCAGCAGTGGCAAAGCGCCGATCAAACCGTGACGCTCACGCCGATCCGCACGATCTGTCACGGGCATTACCCGCCGGGACCAACCACTGAGCGCATTGTGGGCGCGCTGGGCGTGGTTGATGGCGCGCTGACGTTTCGCGGCCAACGCGCGGACGCCCTCGATTTTGCGACGCCGCTCACCGCGATTCGCTGGATCGGGCAGCGCACGCTGGTCAAACACAGTTGGAATCGCCGCCTTGAATGGCCGGAACTGATCATCCACGCGGAAACCGAGGCGGGTTGGCGCGTCTATACCTTCACCGAAGGGCCGATCACCGCCCTGGCGACTCGGCTCGCGGAACTGGTCGAATTGAACGTGCAGGAGATCGGGGAAGCGTTCGAGGATTTTGGGCCGCACCCGGCGATCCATCTGATCGAGGATGCGGCGGGCGCATGGCAGCGCTGCACCGATCCGGCGGTGGATTTGGACGATCTGCCGGAGGAATGGGACGGGATCGATCATACGCTCTACCTCACGCCGGATCGCCTGTTGTACGACTGGTCGAATGCAATCCCGCTCACGTCGATTCGCCGGGTGGATGTGTATCCGCCACAGGGGGACAGCCGCAATCCGTTCGATCTGCCCCTGCTGCGCCTGGAATGGGCGGACGAAGCCAACACACGGCGCGTGGTTGGTTTCCTGACGCGCGCGGCGGGCGATTGGGCGGGCGTGCTGGATCACCGGCTTGATGTGCCCGTGACACATTATGAGGTGCGTGACGCGGGGTAAAAACAAAATTCACCGCAGAGACGCAGAGAGCGCGGAGAAAAGCAATGCAGCCGGGGGGGGACTCTCCCCGGCAGTGTCCCTACTCTCCGAACGGCAACAGATCGTCAGTCACCGCCTCACCCGGCAAAAGCGGCACAGGCACATAGCCATCGACGAACGCCTCACCCGTCGTCGCCTCGTTTGCGGCGAGGCGATCCACCGTCGTTTCCCAATACAAGCCCGTGTAGATTGCCAAACACGCCGGATCAACGGATCGCTTCAGCACAATATCGCGCGTATCGGATTGCACTTCAGCGGGACGCCACACGGCAAACGGGTACATATCCAACCAGGGATACCCGTCGGACTGGCCGATCAATTCGCCATCGCACCACACATGCACGAACAATTTCACGGCGGGTTTCTCGCGGGCGGGGAGATCGTTCGAGCGCCAGCGCGTGCGAACGGTCACAACTGCGCGTTCCGGCGCATAGACCGCGCCCGCTTCCACCAGCGCGTGATCGATTTCAGGAAATACGGCGATAGGATCATCCTCTGCCGGGGGAACAAAAGCGGGATCGTCCGCGCCCGGTTCGATATGCCCCACGTAAACCGGCCAGAACTCGCCATCTGCAAACTGTGTAGCAATCACGTACCAGCCGGGATTTTGCCGGAAACGGTTGTACAGCTTGCCACCCTCGATCTGATTGGCAGTGGATGAATACACCTCGCCCGTATGCCGCCGGGTTGCGGCGACGGTATAGGGCCGCACCAGGGGATAATCCTTGCCCGTATTGAGCCAAATTTGCTGCTCGTAGTTGATAATATCCAGCATGACGGCTGCGCCCTCCGCACCCATCAGGAACATGGGGTCTTCCGGCGCGATGTAATTGGGCGCATTGAACAGCAGCAAACCGGAGTCCTCGATGGGCAAAGCGTCCGCCAATGCCATCAGGCGATCCGTATACGCGCCGACGCGCACAAATTCATCCTGGCGCGCGCGCAGAAAGATTACGCTGATCGTGAGGCTGGCGATCAGGAACACGACGGACATGAGGAGTCCGGTGAGGCGAATCAACCCCCGCCTAACCTCACCCCCCACCCCCCTCTCCACGCATGGCGAGGGGGAGTCAAGGTGAGCGGTCAAGTTCCCTCTCCACGACGTGGGGAGGGGATTTAGGGGAGGGGCTTGTATGATCGCCCACAACGCGCTCGCCCAGAACAACCCCGCACCCACCGTACCAAGCAGCATCAGGCGCGGCGAACCGAGCACGTATTCCGATCCCAGAAACAGCACCGACGACAGCACACCGAGCATGTACCAGATCACACCGTACAACGCGACCCAGAACGCCGCCCGCGCGCGCAGAAACAACCCGATCAGCACCGCGCCCACGATCCCCGCCGTGACCGCGAGCATCGCGCCCGACGAGACAGTGTTTGCATCGGCCCCCGATTCGATCATATACCGCCAGACCGCGATCAACGGATAGACCAGGCCTTGCATGAGATGCGCCAGCGCATCCGCCGGGGCCGCACTGATGACCAGCCCTTCGCCCGTTTCGAAGCGTGGCACACGGAACCATAACAACGTATACGCGCCGCAAATCACGCTGACCGGGATCACCGCCCACAGAATCCGGCGCACTTTCGCGCGCAAAAGCTGCCATGTCGCGCCCAACGAGCCGCGCCAATACGCCGGAATCAGCAGTAAGACCAGGAGCGGGGCAAGCATCGGGCCATTTTCGTGGCTGAATACGCCCAAAAACGCGCTGATCCAGCAGAGAATCAGGTTGATCCAGCTAGCGCCCGCCGTATCACCTGGATCACCATCCAGCCAGCGCAGCGCAAACCAGATGCATAACACAAAACCGAGCGCTAATGTCAGGTGAAACAGGCCGCTAATCAGCGTCACCGCCTGATAGCTGAATGGGACAAGAATCACGAAACAGCCCGCGATCAGGCCCACCAGCGTACCGGAAAACCCCCTCCTTTGCTTCCTCCCCCATACATGGGGGAGATCAGATGGGGGTCCGGTTTGCAAACCCGCCCCTACATCTTTGTTTTGTTCTGCGTTCTTTGCGCTCTCTGCGGTTAAATGCCTTTGACCTTCCACCGCCACCAACCGCCGCGCGATCACGCCCGTGATCACGCCCGTTGCCCCGAACACCAACACATTCAGCAGATGCAAAAACGCCGCGTGATGCCCACCCATGATCGCCTGACTGAGTTTCCAGATCGAGAACGCCACCGGGCGATAATACGGAAACGCGGACGATCCCTCCCACTGCTCGATCCCGTTGATGGTTTCCACCAGCCAGAAATTCGGACCATCATCCAGAAACAGGGGCAGCCGCAGCGTATACCCGTAAACCAGCAGCGCCAACCCTAATGGCAAACTGATCAGCAGCAGATTGAGAAGCTTCAGCAACTTGGACCTATCCAACACAGGCGCGCGTTTGATGGGCATAATACCTCACTTCACCAGGAGAAAATTGAGTCAGAAGCGATAACGCGCCCATTGTAGAAGAAAATCCGGCGAGATGATAGGTTTGCCCTTGACGCGATTCCCCCCCCATGATACAATGCCGCACGTGTGAAGCAATGCCCCGCCCCCATCGTCTAGGGGACCAGGACGTAGCCCTTTCAAGGCTAAGACTGGGGTTCGAATCCCCATGGGGGCACACACTCAAAGCCCGTGTCAGTGACGCGGGTTTTTTTGTCTTCACTCAACACAAACCCGCTTAAAAACATGAAAATTTCGCTAATATCACCGTTAGAATCAGCCATCATCCGGTACAATAACCATAGCCAGGGGTGGTCCCCCCAACATTCGGGGCTGCACATAAAGGCCCATATGCGACTATAATAACATCAACTTGACGCTCATCTACGTCCGCTCGCCAAAACGATTACCAGGGAGCCAGAATTATGGGGCATGTCTTTATTTCATACGACAGTGAAGACGGAGATTTTGTGCTCGATGTCACCCGCCAGTTAGAAGACGCTGGTTTTCGGGTATGGTCCCAGCACGCCCGGCTGCGCGCCGAAGGCAAATGGCGCGAATCGACTGACGACGCGATTCGGGAGGCGTTCGCGCTGCTGGTGATCATGACGCCTAAAGTGCGTGAGTCGGAACAGGTTAGCTATGAGTGGACCTTTGGCCTGGGCGTTGGCACAACGGTGATCCCGCTCATGCGCCAAAAAACCAAACTCCCCTTGCGGCTGGATTCGCTCCAAAGTCTCGATTTTACAGATGAAACCGGGCGGCCCTGGGGCAAACTGATCCGGCGCGTGCAAGAAGCCTTCGATCAGGGCCAGACACAAAACCGGGAACGCGATGAACGGCGTTTACCCTTCCCGCCACGTCCCAGCCGGGACCGTCCGAGCAGTTTTCTGGATCGCCGCAGTTCAGCACCGCGTTCGCGCTTTGATCGCATCTCTGGTCAAGATGACTGGCGCGAGGAACTGGACCGGGCGAGCCGCGATAATGATATACCCAAATTACTGGCCGCGCTCGAAGACGCCAACCCGGACAAACGCGCTCATGCCGCCAACCATCTGGGCGAAATTGGCGCAAAAGAAGCGATTTCGGCCCTGATCGCGTGCCTGCGCGACGACGATTACCGCGTGCGTGAAGACGCCGCCCGCGCGCTGGGCAAACTCAAAGCAGCCGGAGCCGTGCCAGAGCTGCTCGAAGCGGTGCGGCAGAGTCGGCCTGGTCCGTTTGGGGGCAGTGGCCGGGGACAAAATTACTATATTGACGCGCTGCGCGAGATCGGGATGTTAGCCGTGCCGGTGCTGGTCGATGCCCTCAGCGATGAAGACCCCCGGATGCGGCTGCAAATTGTGGACCTGCTTGGTGAGATCGGGGAAGCGGATGCGGCTTCGGCGCTGGCCGGGGCGCTGCGCGATCCTGAATGGCGAGTGCGGTGGCGTGCCGCCGATGCGCTCGGCAAACTGGGTGATCCCTCCGCCGTGCCGGACCTGCTCGATCTCCTGACCGATAGCAGCAAAGATGTGCGCGCCTCAGCCGCGTGGGCTTTAGGCCGGATCAAACACCCGTCAGCCGTTGAGGGGTTGATCAAGCTGCTGCATGATCGAGAATGGCGCGTGCGCTGGGGCGCGGCTGAAGCGCTCTGGGAGATCGGGGAACCCGCCGTGCCGCCCCTGATCGAACTGCTGCGGGAAGAAGACGATTACGTGCGCCGCGCCGCGATGCGTGCCCTGGCGCAGATTGGGACACCGGCCATCGACAGCCTGATCACCATGTTGAGCGATACCAATTGGGATGTCCGGTGGGCCGCCGCCGGTGCGCTGCACGAGATCGGTGATCCGGCAGTCAAGGCGCTGGTGAAAGCGCTCGAAGCGGAAAGCTGGCAGGCAACCTGGGCCGCCGCCGAAACGTTGAAACGGATCGGGACCAAAGAGGCGATGTGTGCGGTGGACCGGTGGCGCGAAGGACGCGATTCCGATGCTCCGCAAGGCGAAGAAGCGCCTTTTGGTGCGCCCGCCAAGTCAACCTCTGGCACACTGGCTGATTCTGTCTCGGATGCCGCATCCGATTCGGTATCTAACGCCGTCGCCGATGAATCCTCCGAAACAGATGTGCCCAATGATAACGAGGAATAGTACACTGCGGCGCAAATAAACCGATGTTTCCCGTAGGGGCGAACCAATCCGAACCGATGGTTCGCGTCCGCCCTGGGCCGACACGCTGGTCGGCCCCTACCGGGGCGCGTGTGTCTTGTTTTCTCCATCAGGCAGCAGTGGGCCGTTTTTGTGTGAACATTCACACACCCCCTTTTCTAAATACCCCGTTCCTGCTATAGTCTTCACACTACTTATAGTTTGATCTACTCTGGCAAAGTTGAACTTTTTTAAGGATACAATCTCATGGCACGCATTGTTTTGGTCGCGTTGTTCGACGATGTGGACACGTTGGATTTCTGTGGACCACTCGAAGTCTTTTCCATCACCGGTCAGCGCGCAACGGGGCCGGTCCCCTTTACCGTATCCACCGTCGCGGAACGGCAATCCCCGCCGATTCTGACGCGCAGTGGATTGAGCATTACGCCCTACTACACCTACACCAACGCCCTGCAAGCGGATATTTTGATCATTCCGGGGGGATTGGGAGCGCGTCACGAACGCAACAACCCCGCCACGATCCAGTTTATTCAGAAACAAGCGCCTAAGGCCGGATTAGTGGTTTCGATCTGCACGGGGGCGTTGTTGCTCGGTGCTGCCGGGCTGTTGACCGGCTTACAAGCCACCACGCACCACAGCGCCTTTGACGAACTGGCCGAAATCGCGCCGGACTGCACCATCGTGCGCGATCAACGGTATGTGGACAATGGCGCGATCATCACTTCGGCAGGCATCACCGCCGGGATCGACACGGCGCTGTATATTGTGCAGCGTTTACTGGGGCCGGATACCGCACGGGAAACCGCTCATCACATGGAATATCGCTGGCAGCCCGATTGAGCACCACCGGCATATTTAGACCTTGTAACCCGGCCCACACCCCGTTGAGGTATAATCATTTGGCAATCGTGCTCAACTAGCCTATCGTCTAGGAAGCACACAATGCTAATCGATCTTGTTGGGTAGGTAAACGCGGATCATACATGGTTTAATGGTCGATCAATCGGGCAACTCTAGCACCAATAAACTTGCCAGACAGGTTGTGAGTCGGGCAAGATTGTTGTATTTTAGCTACATTTGAAAGGCATACAAGGAGGATTTGTCTATGATCAAAAAATTTATGCCGTTGACCATCATCGCCGTGATGGTGCTGGCCCTTATCCCCACCGGCTACACCTCGGCTAACAGCGTGGCGATTACGCTGACCACCACGCTTCGCCAAACCGAACCGATCACCTGGTACGGCGCAACGGCCTTCGAGGTCAGTTCGTTTGATCCGCAGCGCGC